>NZ_CP014844.1:2628966-2879621 GCF_001598055.1 Cupriavidus nantongensis
GAGGTTATTACAGTCAGCATGCAGGAGTTAGACAGGCTCAAGACCGTCCAGGCGGTCGTGGATGGTCAGTTACGGCCCGGAGTAGCCGCCAAACGATTGGAGATCACGGACCGGCAGTTCCGGCGGTTGCTGGAGCGCTACCGACAGGAAGGCCCATCGGGGCTCGTGTCCCGCAAGCGCGGCTGCCCAAGTAACAACCGGCTGGCGGTCGACCGTGAAGCCGCGGCGCTGGGGCTAATCCAGGAACACTACGCCGACTTCGGGCCGACGCTGGCCGCCGAGAAGCTGCGCGAACGCCATGGACTCACGTTGTCCAAGGAGACGATCCGCCGGCTGATGACGGCGGCCGGGCTGTGCCGCGACGCGCGCCTACCTGGAGCGCCATGGCAAGCCTGTGGCGTTCTACAGCGACAAGGCCAGCGTCTTCCGCGTCAACAAGCCGAGTGCAACCAGCGGCAATGGCCACACCTAGTTTGCCCGGGTCCTGTTCGAGCTGAACATTGAGGGCATTTGCGCCAACAGCAGCCAGGCCAAGGGCCGCGTGGAACGAACCCACTTGAACCTGCAGGATCGGCTGGTCAAGGAACTGCGCCTGCGCAATATCAGCACCATGGATGCGGCCAACGCCTTCATGCCGGAGTTCATCGCGGACTACAACGCACGCTTCGCCAAGGTGCCCCGGAACAGCCATAACACCCATCGTCCGCTGCGATCCGATGAGAACCTGGACCTGATCTTCACCGTGCGTGAGCCACGTTGTGTGTCCAAGAGCCTGACGATTCAGTACGACAAGATGCTCTACCTGCTGGCCGATACTCCAGAACAACGCAAGCTGGCTGGGCGCTACATCGATGTCTACCACTACCCGGATGGCACGATTGAGCCGCGGGCAAATGGCGCTGCCCTGCCCTACACGACCTACGATCGCCTCTCTGAGGTCGACCAAGGCGCTATCGTGGACAACAAGCGCCTCGGGCACGTGTTGCAGTTGGCGCAGTACGTCCAGGAGAAGCGCGACAACCGGAGGTCTCAATCAGTACCGCGGACTGATGGTACTCCGCGCAAGCGCGGGCGGCCACCAGGAACCAAATCCCAGCGTTCAATAAACCATGACGACATGCTGGAAGCGCTGCAGCGCTTGCAGCAAGAGCCTTGGCCCCTTACCGGAACGCAGAGCTAAAAGCGCTGTCACTTACGCTCTCGATAAGAACGTAGCAGTGGGCAGTTGGATGCGGTATCCGATAAGCCCCTGCCTTTCTCAAGCATTTGCAGGCCAGCGCGGCAATCTCCCAAGCCATGGGCTCGTCGCACTCAATGGCCTCCTGGACAAACATGTCAAATCCCGTAACTGAATGAAGTTCCTTCACTGCCGTGGAGAGCTGTCGCACTGGCTCCGGAAACATTTCGTTCGCCCAAGCCCAACGAAAGCTATTCTGAGCGGGCACATGCGTAGCAATGGGAAGGATCTGTGCGGTTGCACGGGTGCGTTCTCCCTCAAAAAAGGAAAGCGTTGAATTTTCATAGTCGACGACAAATCGCTCGCGGCGGCCAAGCCCGTAAGCATCTGCAAGCAAGGCTTGTTTAGCCTCTAGCAGGTTGCTGAAGTACTCCCCGTACAAGAGGCGAGGCTTCCCCCTGCAAGGCAGTAGGCTTGCGATTTTTCACAATCTGGAAGCGGGACGTCCCTACATCGATTTTTTCGGCGGTTTGGCGCCCGATTCCGGCCTCATTACCGCGATTACTGCAACTGCGGACGGATTTGTCCCAGTGAGCGCATGCGCACGAGGTTGTAGGCGGCCATGCTCAGCACGAACATCTGGTCGACTCGCTTCAGTCCACGCACCATCACCTGGCGCATGCGCCCGACAGTCTTGACCCATCCGAAGCCTTGTTCGATCAGCTTGCGCTTTTGCTGCGAAACGGCATACCCGGCGCTGCAAGCAATGGCATCAGGAACGGCCGAGCGGCGCCCCGAGGTGTTCTGTGCCACGTGGGGCGTCACCTTCAGTTCCAGGCAGGCTTGAATGAACTCTTGCGCGTCGTAGCCCTTGTCTGCACCCACCGTGATTTCGGTGTTCGGGTCGTCCGTCACCTGTCGGGCATCGTTGAGCATCACCTTCGCGGCCTCGCGCTCAGCATGTCCGTCCGCATTGGTCACCATGGCGCTCACCACCAGGCCGTGACGGTTGTCGCTCAGGGTATGACCCATATAGCGAAGTTCACTCGCAGTTTTGCCCTTGCGGTACAGCTTGGCATCGGGATCGGTCTTGGACTCGTGCGTCTCGTTGCTGCGCGTGCGACCTTTGAAGTTGGCGCCGTCGTTGTCGTCCTTGTCGTCGCCGCCGTCCTTGCGCACGAAGCTCTTGTGGCCTGCCCACGCCTGAATCAGCGTGCCGTCCACGCTGAAGTGCTCGCCCGACAGCCAGTTCTTCTTCTGCGCGATGGCCAGCACCTCGTTGAAAAACTGGATCACCGCATCATGCTTGATCAGCCGCTCGCGGTTCTTGGTGAAGACCGTGGGCACCCAAACGGTGTCGTCCATCGACAGCCCGATGAACCAGCGAAACAGCAGGTTGTACTGCGTCTGCTCCATGAGTTGGCGTTCGGAGCGAACGCTGTAGAGCACCTGCAGCAGCATGGCCCGCAGCAACTTCTCCGGCGCGATGCTGGGCTGGCCACCCTTGATATCGTCCTCGTACATCTGTGCGAACAACCGGTCCATCTTTACCAGCGCCTGGTTGGCCATGGCGCGGATCGAGCGCAGCGGGTGGGACTTCGGCACGAAATCATCCAGCCTCCGCATAGTGAACAAACTTTCCGTGAAGGTATCTGCGCCGCGCATGAAAGTGGAGTTGGATGGGTTCCTCAAATCAACGCTTCAGCCAGTTGTCGCGCTGACGTCCACCGGAGGTATTTCAGCGGCCTGCTAGCTCATCCAGAGCGCTTTCCAAGTACGCGTCAAAGTCTTCGTTTGTCATCGCCGTCGGGAATAGAGGCAAGTACCCGCAGTATCTCGCGATTGATTTCGGACATTTTAACTTTGCCGCGCACCGGACATTTGAACTTTGCCTGGACAGACAGCTGTCAGGGCAAAATAGAATGTCGTACCTGGGCCAAATAGACATGTCGTACCTCCTTGCCCGGGCTGTCATGCTGACGGCTTTCCGTCTGTCCGAGACCGGAGGCCGCGATGCGCAAGCCCGAGACCCTCACGATGACGATGCGCGAACTCGATCGGCTCAAAGTGATTCAGGCAGTGGTCGACCATGGCCTGGTGGTCTGGCGCGCTGCAGAGAAACTGTGGGAGATCCCGCCGACGGTTCATCCAATCCGGGGCGGTTGGGCCTGACGCGGCGGCGAGGAAGTGAAGCAGCACTCGCATGGCAAGGAGTACTCCCCGCGCTACGCCGAGGAGCCCATCAAGGCATGGTCGTGTTCAGGCTGGCGCGGCCGCATCAATTCCTTGCAGACAAAGCCATCGATGCTTGCGCTCCGCCCAATGCATCAATTGCGGCGGCGGGAAATCCCGGTCTTCGAGACATCCCGCCGATACCGAAACGGCTTCCTTCAATGCCTCGGCCCGCATCAGCACCACCGATCCGCAAGTGGTGCAGAATTCCTGCTCCAGCCATTGTCCCGATGTTCCGGTACGGCGCCACGTACGGGTTTCGCCTTTTCGACCGACAATCGCGGAATCGGCATAGATGGCCCGATAGGAAAAGGCCGAGCCGGTACAGCGCTGGCACTCGAAGCAGCTGCACGCATAGACGCGGCGCGGTTCGCCCGCGAGGATCAGTTCGACGCCACGGCATGAACAAGCCGCGGTTCGCTTGCGGACTTCAGCCTGCATTGGCGCACTCCCCAATCTGATGCAGAACCGAATGGCACGGATTCATTAAAATGGCAATGGCGGCCAAGTCCGTCTGGCAAGCGACGCGCGGATGCGGAATCGATGTCATGCAACAGTTCTCCGGCGATCGAACGATCGAGGTTGCGACCGCCTGATGATTTGTGGAAGAGAGAATCGATGATATCGGTTCGCCTTGGCCCGTGGAAGAACGCACTTCAAGGTAAGTACCCCGAATCCGGGGATGGAGTTTTTTGCGATGAGGAACAAGGAACCGGACAGCTGTGGCTTTGCCTCTGCGCTACAGGCAATCGGCGGCAAATGGAAAACATCGGTGCTTTGGGAATTGCACCTGCGACCGCATCGCTTCGCGGAATTGCGCCGGCTGTTGTCCGGCGTCAGCGAGAAAGTACTGGCGCAGCAATTGCGGCAGATGGAGCTGGACGGACTGATCCATCGCCATGATTACGATGAAGTGCCGCCTCGCGTCGAATATTCGATCACGCCGCTGGGCATGAGCCTGAACGACGCGGTAACGGCGATGTCCGCCTGGGGCAAACGGCACGAAGCGTGGAAGGCCAGGCAGCAAGCAGCGGCCTGAGCGGAATGGCATGCCGGGCCTCGCCTTACTCGGCCGCAACCGTCGTAACCGCCGTCCAGCGGCCACCTTTGAACTGGTAAAGCGTCGACGTCGGATTCCTCAGGTCGCCATTGGCATCGAAGGCGATCTGCCGGTGACGCCTGCTGCGCATACAGTGGCGTGGAGGGCCACGGCGGGGGAGCTTTCGTCATCGCGTTGCGCCCAGTAAGCAATGTTTGGCGGCACCGGGTATCGGCCGTTGACCGTCGAACCGCCCAACCCGGCCTCGCGCATCGGTTTGGGGCAGCGACGACGTTGCCTGCCAGTACATCAAATGCCACGGGGCGCGGATAGAACAAAAGCGGCAATCACATGGGATGGTTGCGCCAGACGTCAGGCCGAACGGCGCAGCCGCGCTCACCAGCGCAAGCGAGCGCCGACGTTGGCCCGATCTTGGCGGCGACCGCACCGCCATTCAAAAATCCTGGCGTGTCGTTAGCCGAAAAAATCGGGGCGGACTTGGTGAGGTCGAACGCTGCCACCCGCAGGCGGCCTCGCCGCGCCGCCAGGTGTCATTTCGTGCCAAAGCATTGAACTCCCTGCGTTGGGCGCAAAACCTTTGTTCTGGTTTTTGTCTGATGCGGTCATGCGTATTCTTCACTGAGAATGCAGGGATCGGGGCGCTGGTTCGGGTCGCTGCAATGTAGCGCAAATGGCACATGGCAGCGATGCGGGCCGCATTGCCAGGCCTGCGTTTCAATATCCATGCGCGGCACCACCGTAGCGCCCCGCTCGTTCTGTGCCGACACAGGCGTCCGTGCGCCAGCGCACCGAACGCCGCACCGGCTGCCGGCATGCTTGAACGTCGCCGTCCCCCCAGCGGGGGCCTGTGCTGTGCAAGCCATGGAGCGCAACGAGGATGAGCCAGCCCGAGCCCCCGGACATCGCGCCGCCGCTGCCCGATCTGCTGATATTCAGCGCCCCGTTCCACCCTTCGGTGGGCGGCATGGAGCGCTTTGCCGAAGACCTGGCGCTGGGGCTGACCGAGCTGGGCTACCGCATCGAACTGGCCACGCGCACGCCGGCGGCCGCGGGCGACGCGCCGGCGTTCCCCTACCCCGTCACGCGCGTGTCGGGCGTGGCCGAGCTGGCGCGCGCCATGCTGCGGCACCCGCTGGTGGTGTTCGTTGGCCTGACCTTCTACGACGTGTTGCTGGCCTCCGTGCTACGGCGCCGCATCGTGCTGACGCATCATGGCCCGTACAGCCACTATGGCGAAACGCGGCGCTTTACCGCCGGCAACGTCAAGCGCTGGATGACGCGCTTCTACGACAACATCTGCGTCAGCCGGTACCTGGCCGGCTGGCTGCCGGGCCAGCCGCTGGTGATCCACAACGGCTATCGCGACGACCTGTTCCGGGCCGCGGCCGCGCCGCGCCCGCCGGGCAGCTTCGCCTTTGTCGGCCGGCTGGTGACGGAGAAAGGGGTTGACCTGCTGCTGCGCAGCTTCGCAAAGCTGCGCGCCATGCGGCCCGACGCCCGCCTGACGGTGATCGGCGACGGGCCGCAATACACGCTGCTGGTGGCATTGGCGGCAACCCTGGGGTGCGCCGAAGCGGTGATGTTTGCCGGCGCGCAGCCGCCCCCGGTGGTAGCCGCCATGCTGGCGCAGCATGCCTGCCTGGTGGTGCCGTCGATTGGCTACGAGCCTTTCGGCATCGTGGCGCTGGAAGGCCTCGCGGCCGGCTGCGAGGTCGTCGTTACGCGGCGCGGCGGGCTGCCGGAAGCCGTCGACGGCTTCGGCTGGGTGGTGGAACCCGACGAGGACCCGTTGTGCGAAACGATGCTCGCGATTTGCGCGGGCGAGTCGCGCCGCAGCGAGCCGGCCCTGCGCCTGTTCCTGGCCGACCACCAGCGCAAGACCGTCGTGCGCCGCTACGCTGAAGCCATCGCCGGCTTCCTGCGGCACTAGCGCGCGGGCTTTTTCGGCTTGCCGGTTTCGGCCTGGTGCTGGCGGCGCGGATCCTCGTTGCGGAAGCAGCCATAGCTGCTTTGCCCCGGATCGGCGCTGCGGCTCTTGATTTCGCTGGCCTCGCGGTCCATGCGCGCGCCCGGGTTCTTCTTGTCGGCGCCGGCCTTGCCTGCGGTTTTGCCCGCGGTTTTGCCTGAACTCTTGCCTGCGGTCTTCCCGCTCGAACCTGGTTTCATTTCCAACTCCTTGTCGTGACACATCGGTCGATCTGAGGACTTGTTCCCCCGTGCCGGCCGGCTCGGCTTTTCCGTAGCGGCTGCCGGCACCGGGAAGCGAGAATCACGCAACATCCGTTCCACGACGAGATGCCGCATGCCGGCGCCCGCCGGCAGCCACACGCGGCCAAACACGGGCCAATCGCGGCAAATCGCTGCCGTTACGGCGGTCGCGACAGGCAAGCTGCGCGTCAGCGTTGCAGAATTTGCAGGTCGCTTGTCGGGCGGGCTTCAGCCCAGCCGCAGCAGCCACGCCGCCGCCCAGGCCGCGGCGGTCGACAGCACCAGCCCCAGCGCCACCGGCACGGCAAAGCGCGCGCCGCCTGCCGTTGACGCGACGATCTTGCTGACGGTATTGGCCGTCAACGCGCCCAGCACCGGCCATACCGCGTCCGGCGGCGCCAGCTTGCCGGCGCCGACCATGGCGCCGATCGAGGTGGCCGCGGCATGCGCGTCGGCAAAGCCGGCACCCACGGAAAGCGCCAGCAGCCCTTCGTTGCCGGCCCATGCCTGCGTGGCCGCGCCCACCAGTTGCAGCACCGCAAACAGCAGCGCGAACACCGCCGCGCCGCGCCAGTCGAAGATGCTGCCGCCGGGCACGCCGGCGCTGCCGCCGCGGGCCTCGTGCCACGAGCGCCACAGCCAGATGCCACCAAACGCTGCGATCACCACCAGTCCCGCGGCTAGCGGCAGCGCCAGCGCCGCCAGCGCGGACAGGCTGGTGGCGCCCAGCAGCACCAGCATCTGCACGTAGGTGGCGACGCTCGACAGCAAGGCCGCCGCCACCGGACCGTGGACGCGCCCCTCGCCCTGGCGCGACAGCACCGCCATCGCGGCAACGGTTGCGGTGCTGGAAACGAAGCCGCCGAACAGGCCCGAGATCGGCAGGCCCAGGCGGTCGCCGAACACGCGCGCGCAGACGTGCCCGACCGCGCCGGCCAGCAGTACCAGCAGCACCACCAGCCAGATCGCGTGCGGGTTCCACGCGTCGAGCGGGCCCATGTAGCGGTCCGGCAGCAGCGGCCAGACGATCAGCGCGGCGGTGGCCAGGATCAGCGCCTGGCTCATTTCCTCGCGCGTGACTTCGCGCCGGGCAAGGTGGTGCAGGAAGGACTTGCCATGCAGCAACAGCACCACCACCGTGGCCAGCGCCGCCGCCAGCGCGGGATGGCTCGCCGCCAGCGCGCCCAGCAGCAAGGTCAGCAGCAGCGCGAATTCCGTGGTCAGGCCGCTGTCGCGGCCGGCCGAGCGGTAATAGGCCACCGCCGTCAGCAGCGCCGCGCCCAGCAGCATCACCGGCAGCACCAGCGCCGCCGACAGCAGCGCGCTGGCCACGCCCGCCAGGCTGGCCAGCGCGAAGGTGCGCAGCCCGGCCGGCGCTTCGCTGCTGCCGTCGGCGGCCTGGCTGCGCTCGCGCTCCAGCCCGATCGCCAGTCCGATGCCCAATGCCACCGATGCCGAAATGATCAAGGGATCCATGCGTGTGCCCGAGGTTGCGGTCGCCGTGAAGCCTGGCGGATGCTGTGACCACAGTATCGGTGCAGGCGGCGATTTGCGCACCCCCCGGTCGGACCGTAAGGGCCCGGACGTGGCTTCAGGGCGCGGCGACCATCACCACGTGCGCCTGCATCGGGCCGGCCAGCGGCCCGTTGCCGTAGGCCTGGGCCAGCGCCCGCTCGCAGTGCCCGGTCGCCCGCGCCAGGGCGTCCGGGCCGCGCGCTTCCAGCTCGGTGCGCAGCGGCGTGCCCTGGCAGAACGCCGTGGCGGCGATGCGCGCGGCGGCGGCGTGGCTGGTTTCGGTGACGGTCTCGAACACCGCGCCGGCCGTGAACCCGCCGCTGCGCAGGTCCTGCGCGATGGCGGCCTGGCTGTGGTAACCGTGCGGGACGCGGACCATGAAATCGGGCGGCGCCTCGGGGAACAGCGTGGCCAGGGCCGCGGTGATATCGCGGGCAAATGCGTTGAATGCGATCCGGTCCCACACGTTGAACACCAGCGTGCCGCCCGGCACCAGCACGCGGCGGGCCTCGGCGAAAGCCTTGCCCTTGTCCGGGAAGAACATCGCCCCGAACTGGCATGCGACCAGGTCGAAGCTGGCGTCGTCGAACGGCAGCCGCATCGCGTCGGCCTCGCGCCATTGCACCGGGCGCGCGGTGCCCGCGGCCTGCGCGCGCGCCAGCATCGGTGCATTGAGGTCGGTGGCGACCACCAGGGTGTCCGCCGGCAGGCGTTCGGCCAGCTCCCGCGTCAGCGCGCCGGTGCCGGCGGCCAGCTCCAGCACCCGGCGCGGCCGCAGCGCGGCGATGCGCCGCCCCAGGTCGGCGGCATAGGGCGCAAAGATCATCGGCACCATCAGGGCCTCGTAGACCTCGGCAATCGCCCCGGCAAAGACCTTGTCCTGCTGCTGCATGCCCATGGCGCCGTCCTCCCCTTGCCTGCCCGGCCGCGAAGTCGCCGGGGTCGCCTGACTGGGTGTAGGACACATCGCGGCGAATGTAAACCGGCCCGCTAGAACGTCTTGCTCAGCGATCCCCACACGGTGGCGCGGCCAAGGTAGCGCCCTTTCGCGCTGGTGTACACGGCGCGCTCGGCATTGGTATCGATATACGCCAGCGCCAGCGCGAAGCCATGGCCAAGCTCCTTGGTCAGTCCGAGCTTCCAGTCGGCGTACGAGGCATCGGCGACCTGCACTTTCTGGTAGCCCAGGTGCGCGTTGAGCGTCAAGCCCCAGAACCCGAGCGAAACATTGGCCGACAGGTCGGCATACCAGCTGTGGCGGCTGTCGGCCAGCCCGAATAGGTTGGTCGGCGCGTAGGAGTATTTCAGCGTCACCGGACCGTAGCCGATGCCGGCGTACAGCTCGGTGGTGTCGGGGCTGGTGTAGCCGTCGGGATAGCTGCCCGGATAGTAGTACTGCAGCACGCCGACGTCGGTGCTCCAGCCGCTGTCGCCAAAGGCATGGCGGTAGCCGCCGTAGAAGTCCATCTCGATCGGCGCGGACACGTCCGGGTGGCTGTCGCCCAGCCAGCTGATGCTCGAGTTCCAGTTGCCGAGGTAGAAGCCGCTGGCATGGCTGTAGTCGAAGCCGCCCTGGAGCGCCGGGCGGCCGTTGCTTTGCATCAGGCCGCGGTAGCGGTAGTCGCTGGCGAGCGCGACGTTGGCGCTGAAGGTGTGGGCGGCGGGGGCGGCAGTGTCGGCAGCGGCTTGCGCCAGTACGGGCTCGGCGCCGGCCAGCCAGAGGGTGGCGGCCAGCGCGGCGGTTGCGGTCTGTCGGCCGGCGGAAATGCGAGGCAGGGTCATGGTCGAAGATGGCGGATTGAGGAGCGCGTCCACATCGGAACGCCCCGCCACGATAGGGACTTCGACGTAAAAACGGCGTCAAGAGACGCCGTGGCCGTATTGAAATGCGGTAAACGCGTTTTGTCTGCGCAAGGCGCGAATCTTGCGGGAAAGGCTTCGACAGGCTTGCGCGACGGAACTTCGGGGTCAACCGCATGAACCGTGGCGCCGTCGATTGCAAAAACTACAGACCATGGCATCGCGATGATCCGGATCGGTATCTCAGGCTGGCGCTATGCCGGCTGGCGCGGCGTGTTCTATCCCGAGGGGCTGGCGCAGCGGCGCGAGCTCGAATACGCGTCGCGCGCGGTCGAGACCATCGAGATCAACGGCTCGCACTATGCGCTGCAGACGCCGAAAAGCTATCGCGCCTGGCATGAAGCCACGCCGCCGGGCTTCGTGTTCAGTGTCAAGGGCCCGCGCTACCTGACCCACATGCTGCGCTTTCGCGACGACTCGGCGCGGCCGGCGATGGCCAACTTCTTTGCCTCCGGCGTGCTGGCGCTGGAAGAAAAGCTGGGGCCGGTGCTGTGGCAGTTTCCGCCCAACTTCGGCTTCGATGCCGAGCGCATGGAACGCTTCCTGTCGCTGATTCCGCACGACACGCACAGCGCGCGCGAGCTGGCGCGCCAGCACAACCGCAACGTCAGGGAGCCGTGGTGCGAGACCCGGCGCCGGCGCCCGATCCGGCATGCGGTGGAAATCCGCCACGCCAGCTTCTGCACGCCCGAGTTCCCGTCCCTGCTGCGGCGGCACCGGGTTGCGCTGGTCATCTCCGATGCCGTGGCCGACTGGCCCTATGTCGAGGACGTCACCAGCAATTTCCTGTACCTGCGCCTGCATGGCACCGAGACGCTGTATGGCGGCGCCTACTCCGACGCAGCGCTGGACCGCTGGGCCGCGCGGCTGGTCAAGTGGGCCAATGGCGGCGAGCCCGCCGATGCGCAGCGGATCTCGCCGAAACGGGCCCGCGCCGCCGCGCACCGGGATATCTACTGCTACTTCGATAACGACAAGAAGGTCAAGGCCCCGTTCGATGCGCAACGGCTGCGTGCGCGTATCGAGGAGAAATAGGCAGCACGGCCGCGCTGCCGCCGGGCTCCGCTCAGTCCCGGATGCGCGGCATCCAGCCGCTGCCGCGCGTGCGCGGATCCACCGGCAGTTGCCGCTGCAACGCCGCCTTGGCCAGCATATGCGCACTGATCGGCGCGGTCAGGAACAGGAACGCGGTCACCAGCAGCTCATGCAGGGTGGCGTCGCCCCTGAAGCTGAAATACGCCACCGACGCCAGCACCACCCCACCCACGCCCAGCGTGGTCGACTTGGTCGGCCCATGCAGGCGCATGAAGAAATCCGGCAGCCGGAACAGGCCGATGGCCCCGACCAGCATGAACACGCTGCCCACCAGCAGCAGCGCGCAGACGATGAATTCGGCAACGGGATGCAGCATGGGCCGGGCTCCTAGTATTCGATGATATCGCCGCGCTGCAGGTACTTCGACAGCGCCACGGTGGCGACGAAGCCCATCACCGCGATCAGCAGCGCGGCCTCGAAAAACACCGCCGAGTCCAGGCTGATGCCCAGCACCACGATCAGCGCGATGGCGTTGATGTTGAGCGTGTCGAGCGCGACGATGCGGTCGGGCAGGCTGGGCCCGCGCAGCAGCCGGCCCAGCGTCAGCAGGAAGGCCAGGCCCAGGATCGCCAGGCACACCGGAATCACGATGGCAAGCATTGGAAGATCTCCTTGAGCGGGGTTTCATAGCGCGACTTGATCAGCGTCACCAGCGCGGCTTCTTCCTCCAGGTCCAGCACATGGACCAGCAAGGCGCGGCGGTCGTCGCTCAGTTCGGCGCACAGCGTGCCGGGGCTGAGCGAGACGATGCTGATCAGCGCGGTGGTAGCGAGTTCATGCTCGACATCGAGCGGCACCACGATAAACGCCGGGCGCAGCCGCGCGGTGCGGCCCAGCACCATCATCGCCACTTGCAGGTTGGCCTTGACGATGTCGAGCAGCACGTGGCAACTCAGGCGCAGGATCAGGTCCGGGCGCGACAGGCGGAAGGCCCCCAGCACCAGCCAGCGGTCGGCCAGCCGGCCGATGGCCCAGCCCAGCACCGCGCCCAGCAGCCAGTGGCCCGGTGCCAGGCTCTGCGCCAGCATCAGCCACATCAGCATCAGGATCAGGCTCAGCCAGGGATGGGGCAGCAGACGACGCAGCATGGCCTACCCCCGCTCGCCGGGCAGCACCGCGCGCAGGTACGCGCCGCGGTCCAGCAGTTGCGCGGCGGCGTCCGCCACGTAGTCGCTGACCGGACGCGCGCCCACGGTCAGCGCCAGGTTGCCGGCCAGCAGCAGCATGCAGCAGGCCAGCTTGCGCGCGTCCGGCCGCACCCGCAGGCGCGCCGCGCCGGGATGGTCTTCGTCCAGGTATTCGGCGCCTTCGGCGACGCGCTGGGCCTCATGCGGCAGGCGCCACAGCAGCCGCGTGCCGGTGCGCGAGACCGCGATCAGCAGCAGCAGGCTCGAGCCCAGCACCGCCGGCCACAGCACCGGCATCCACGGCGCCGGCGTGGCGCGCAGGATCATGGCCTTGCCGAGGAAGCCCGACAGCGGCGGCAGCCCCACCGCCGCGACCACGCCCACCAGGTACAGCACCCCGGCCAGGCGCGACGCAACCACCGGCGCGCCGTCGGTGCGCACGGCTTCGGGTTCGAGCGCATCGGCCAGCAGGAACAGCGCCGCGGTGCACAGCGTGGTGCTGAGCAGGTAGTACAGCGCCGCCGCCCAGCCGGCCTGGCTCTGCATCGACACGCACGCCGCCAGCAGCCCGACCGACGCCACCACCAGGTAGCTGGTCATGGCGCGCAGCGGCGTCGCGGCCAGCGCGCCCAGCGCCCCAACCGCCAGCGTGGCCAGCGCCCCAACCGCCAGCGTGGCCAGCGCCAGCACGAACACCCAGTCGTGCAGGAACGGCCCCAGCAGCCCCTGCGCGCCGCCGAAGATCAGCGCGTCGCATCGCAGCATGGCGTAGATGCCGACCTTGGTCATGATGGCAAACAGCGCCGCCACCGGCCCGGTTGCGCTGCCATAGGCGCGCGGCAGCCAGAAGTACAGCGGGAACAGCGCCGCCTTGAGCCCGAACACCAGCATCAGCATCGCTCCCGCGGCCACCGCCAGCGGCAGGTCCTGGGCCGGCAGCCCGGCCAGGCGCAGGCCCAGGTGCGCCATGTTGAGCGTGCCCGAGAGCCCGTACAGCACGCCGATCGCGACCAGGAAGAACGACGATGCCACCAGGTTCAGGATCACATAGTGCAGGCCGGCGCCGACACGCGCGCGCCCTGCCCCATGCACCAGCAGCGCATAGGAAGCGATCAGCAGGATCTCGAAGAAGACGAACAGGTTGAACAGGTCGCCCGCCAGGAACGCGCCGTTCAGGCCCATCAGCTGGAACTGGAACAGCGTGTAAAAGTGCCGGCCCTGGCGCGCCGTGCCCTCGCCCGCCGCGGCCAGCGCGGCCACCGCCAGCAGCGCGGTCAGCGCCAGCATCATCGCGCCGGTGCGGTCCAGCTGCAGCACGATGCCGAACGGTGCGCTCCAGTTGCCCATGGCATAGACCACGATGTCGCCGCCGGCCGCATGGCGCAGCAGCAGCACCGCCACCGGCACCAGCAGCAGCGTCGCCACCGCGCTGGCCACGCGCTGCGCGTGCAGCCGCTGCGCCGGCATCGCCGTCAGCAGCGCGCCGGCGAACATCGGGATCAGGATGGGCAGCAGCACGGCGTGGTTCATGGCCGCGGCTCCGTGTCAGCGCTGTGGCCGCCTGCGTCAGCGTGGCCGTCGAGCGCCTCCGGCCTGCCGGCGGCGTCGACATGGTCGCTGCCGGTCAGCCCCAGCGAGCGCAGCGCCAGCACCACCGCGAACGCGGTCATGCCGAAGGCAATGACGATGGCGGTCAGCACCAGCGCCTGCGGCAGCGGATCGGCATAGCTGGCCCCCGGCGCAATCACCGGCGGCCGGCCGATCGACAGGCGCCCCATGCCGAGCAGGAACAGGCTGACCGCATACGACAGCAGGGTCAGGCCCAGCACCACCGTGAACACGCGCTCGCGCAGCAGCAGGTAGATGCCGGCGGCGGTCAGGATGCCGATGGCGATGGCGTAGAGCGCGGCCATCAGTCGTCCTCCGTGGCCTGTGCCGGCGGCAGGTTGCGCACGCCCAGATGAGACACGATCACCAGCGTGGTTCCGGTCACGGTGCAGAACACTCCCAGGTCGAAGATCATGGCGGTGGCCAGCTCCACCTCGCCGATGCCCGGCAGGTGGAAATGGCCGAAGGCGGTGGTCAGGAACGGATAGCCGAAGGCCAGGCTGCCCAGCCCGGTCAGCCCCGCCACCAGGATGCCGGCACCGGCGATGGCGCGGTAGTCCGGCGCGATGCGGGCTTCGGTCCAGCGCACGCCGTTGGCAACGTATTGCAGCAGCAGCGCCACCGAGGTGATCAGCGCCGCGATAAAGCCCCCGCCCGGCTGGTTGTGCCCGCGCAGCAGGATAAAGGCCGCCACCAGCAGCGTCAGCGGAAGCATCAGCCGCGCCAGCATCGCCAGCAGCAGCGGATGCGGCTGGCTGGTCCACGGCAGGCCGTCCGGCGCCGCCGACGGGGTCGGCAGGCGCATGCCCTTGAGCAGGGCCTGCACCGCCAGCCCGGCGACCAGCAGCACGCAGATCTCGCCGAGCGTGTCGAAACCGCGGAAGTCGACCAGCAGCACGTTGACCACGTTGTGCCCGCCCCCGCCCGGCACCGCCTGCTCGACGTAGAACGTCGACACCGGGTCATACGGCCGCGTCATCACCGCGTAGGCCGCCACCGCCAGCAGCGTGCCGCCGCCCAGCGCCAGCACGGCATCGCGCACGCGGCGGCCGGCGCGTGCGCGGTCATTCGTCTCGCGCGGCAGGTAGAACAGCGCCAGCACCAGCAGCAGGATGGTCACCACTTCGACCGAGATCTGGGTCAGCGCCAGGTCCGGCGCCGAGAAACGCAGGAACGCCAGCGACACCATCAGCCCGCAGCCGCTCAGCAGCACCAGCGCCAGCAGCCGCTGGCGGTGCGCCGCCACCACGGCGATCGCGCACAGCGCCAGCAAGGCCAGCGTGGCCGCGCTGATCGGATCGATGGCGCCGGCGGGCACGCTGCCAGCCAGCGCGGGCAGGTCGGCCATGAAATAGGCAGGCACGGCCAGCATCGCCAGCAGCATCCAGCCGATATAGGTCGGCAGCGAGCCGTCCTCGAGCCGGCGCGTGACCGCCGCGGCAAAGCGTTCCAGCGCGCGCATGCCGTGTTCGAACGAGCGCCGCGCGCTCAGGTGCTCGATCGCCTGCTGCCAGCGCCGCAGCGCGTCGCGGCGCAGGAAGAACAGGGTCGCGCCACCCGCCATCGACACCAGGCTCATCAGCAGCGGCAGGTTGACCCCGTGCCACAGGTTCAGGCTGTATTCGGGCAGCGGCGCGCGCAGCGTCGCCAGCGACGCGGCCGCGAGCAGGTCGCCGACGGTGTAGGCCGGCACCAGCCCGACCACCAGGCAGATCACCACCAGGAACTCGACCGGCACCTTCATGAAGCGCGGCGGCTCGTGCGGCGGGTAGTTGGGGAGGTCGGGCCGGCCCCCGCCGAAGAACACGCCGTAGATGAAGCGCAGCGAGTACGCCATGGTCAACGCACCAGCCATGGTTGCCGCAGCGGGGATCACCCAGTTGAACTCGCCCAGCAGCCCCTGCGCCAGGGTCTCGCCGAAGAACATTTCCTTGCTGAGGAAGCCGTTGAACAGCGGCACCCCCGCCATCGACAGCGACGCCACGATGGCCAGCACCGCGGTATGCGGCATATAGCGGGCCAGGCCGCGCAGGCGGTCCAGGTCGCGCGTGCCGGTTTCATGGTCGATGATGCCGGCGGCCATGAACAGCGACGCCTTGAACACCGCGTGGTTGATGATGTGGAAGATCGCCGCCACCGTGCTGAGCTGGGTATCGAGGCCGAACAGCAGCGTGATCAGCCCCAGGTGGCTGATGGTGGAATACGCCAGCAGGCCCTTCAGGTCGCGCTGCAGCAGCGCCAGCCCGGCGCCGACGATGAGCGTGGCCAGCCCGGTCATGCTGACCAGGTAGAACCAGCCGTTGGTGCCGTCCAGCACCGGATACAGCCGCGCCAGCAGGAACACGCCGGCCTTGACCATGGTGGCCGAGTGCAGGTAGGCCGAGACCGGCGTGGGCGCGGCCATCGCGTGCGGCAGCCAGAAGCTGAACGGAAACTGCGCCGACTTGGTGAACACTGCCAGCAGCACCAGCACCAGCATCGGCAGGTACAGCGGGTGGTGCTGCACCTTGCCGGCCTGCGCCAGCACCACCGACAGCTCGAAGCTGCCGCAGATATGGCCCAGCAGCAGCACCCCCGCCAGCAGCGCCAGCCCGCCGCCGCCGGTCACCGCCAGCGCCATGCGCGCGCCCTGGCGCGCATCGGCGCGCCACGACCAGAAGCCGATCAGCAGGAACGACAGGATGCTGGTCAGCTCCCAGAACACCACCAGCAGCAGCAGGTTGCCCGCCAGCACCACGCCCAGCATCGCCACCATGAACAGCAGCAGCAGGCAGAAGAAGCGCACCGCAGATTCATTGCGCGCCAGGTAGTAGCGCGCGTACAGGATCACCAGCAGGCCCACGCCCAGCACCAGCAGCGCGAACAGGAAGGCCAGCCCGTCGAGGCGCAGCGACAGGTCCAGCCCGAGCGCGGGCAGCCACGCCACGCGCCAGCCCAGTGCGTGCCCCGGCTGCGCGAAGACCTCGCCGCGCAGGCTCAGCAGCAGCATCAGCGCGGCGAGCGGCAGGCCGATGATGACCGGCGCCAGCAGCCGCGGAGCACGCGTGCCGATCAACCACGTCAGCGCCGCGGCCAGCAGCGGCAGCGCAATCAGCAGCGGCAGCACCATGCCCGCCCCTTCAGCCGTTGCCCGGGGCCGGCAGGTGCCAGCCGGCCTTGCGGCGCAGGGTCAGCCGGGTTGCAGATGGGGCGCAGTGTCGGAGTCGGAGTGTCGGGGCGGTGGTCATGGTGGGGCAGATCTCGGTGGGCGATTGCGGCCGCTACTGACCGGATTCTGCCGGCATTGCGCCGGCTGTGCCAGTCAATTGGCGCGATTCGCGAAAAAAATCATCGTATCGCGCAAGAATCTGAACGCGTGTCGCCATGCGCATGCCGGTCGCAGCGCTGCGCCGGCACGCGGGGACCAGGCCCTGCCCCTACCCCTACCCCTACCCCTACCCCGTGCGCTCAGGGCTTGGGCCGTACCGCGTCCGCGGTGCCCTGGATAAAGGCCTTGATCTTCTCGACGTCCTGCGGCGTCAGCTTGCCGGTGAAGTCCGGCATGCCGCGCGCCATCGCCGGGCCCTTGAACACGACCTTGTCCAGGTTCTCGATGAAGGCGGCGTCGATATAGCCCAGGTTGGGGATATTGCCGCCGCGGTCGACCCCGGGCACGCCGTGGCACAGCACGCAGTTGCTGACGTACAGCGCGGTGCCGTCCCGGACCAGCGCCGGGTCGTACTTCACGCCTTGCAGCAGCTTGCCGGCACGGTATTCGGCGAAGGCCGGCAGCGGCGCCTTGCCGCCGAGCGCGAAGGTGTAGACCGTGCCCGGCCCTTGCCGGTTGGTGGCGCGCTGCGCCTGCCCGTAGACCCCGCCCCAGCCCACCGCGACCGAGACATACTGCCTGCCGTCGAGCTCGAAGCTGACCGGCGCAGCGACCACGCCGGTGCCGGTCGGCGATTCCCACAGCTTGTCGCCATTGCGCGCGTCGTAGGCAACGAAGCGGCCGTCGGCGGTGCCCTGGAACACCAGGTTGCCGGCCGTGGTGAGCGTGCCGCCGTTCCACGGCGAGACCAGCTCCTGCGTCCACGCGGCCTTCTGCTGTACCGGGTCCCACGCAATCAGGCGGCCGAACGGCTTGCTCTGCGGCGGCTCGGCATTGAGGAACTTGGCGGTGTTCCAGCCCACGTTGCCATGCGGCGTGCCGGGCTTGCCTTCATTGAACTGCCAGGCCTTGTCGTCCATCAGGTTGAGCGGCACGTGCTGCGCCGGCAGGTAGACCAGCCCGGTCTGCGGGTTGAACGACATCGGATGCCAGTTGTGCGCGCCGTACGGGCCGGGGATCGCGTCATAGGCCTTGTCGGCGGCGCGCGCCTCGGGGCGTTCGATCGGGCGGCCGTTGGCGTCATAGCCGGTGGCCCAGTTGACGTCGACGAAGTTCTTTGCCGAGATGAACTTGCCGTTGGTGCGGTCGATGACGAAGAAGAAGCCGTTCTTGGGCGCGTGCAGGATGACCTTGCGCAGTTGCCCGTCCAGCTTCAGGTCGGCCAGGATCATCGACTGGGTCGAGGTGTAGTCCCAGTTGTCGCCCGGGGTCTCCTGGTAGTGCCAGACGTACTTGCCGGTGTCGGGATTGAGCGCGACGATCGACGCCAGGTACAGGTTGTCGCCACCGGCCGGGCTGCGCTTGCTCTGCGACCATGGCGCGCCGTTGCCGGTGCCGACGTACATCAGGTTCAGTTCGGGGTCGAAGACCAGTGAGTCCCACGCGGTGCCGCCGCCGCCCGCCTCCCAGTATTTGCCGCTGGGGTCCCAGGTCTTGGCGGCGGCCGCCATCGACTCGTCCTCGAACGGTTTGGACGGATCGCCGGGGACCGTGAACCAGCGCCACTGCTGCGCGCCGGTGGCGGCGTCGTAGGCGGTGATGTAGCCGCGCACGCCGAACTCGGCGCCGCCATTGCCGATGATGACCTTGCCCTTGAACACGCGCGGCGCGCCGGTGATGGTGTACGAGTAGCGGCGGTCGATGATGGTGTCCTGCTCCCACAGCTTGCGGCCGCTGGCGGCATCGAGCGCGATCAGCCGGCCGTCGTAGGCGGCGACGAACACCTTGCCCTGGTACAGCGCCACGCCGCGGTTGACCACGTCGCAGCAGCCGCGATAGCCGAGCGAGCGGTCGACCTTGGGATCGAAGCTCCAGAGCCGCTTGCCGGTGCGCGCATCGAGCGCATGCACCACGCTCCACGACGCGGTCACGTACATCACCCCGTCTACCACCAGAGGGGTGGCCTCGACGCCGCGGGTCGACTCCAGGTTATAGCTCCACACCAGCCCCAGCTGGCGCACGTTGGCGGTGTCGATCTGGCGCAGCCGGCTGAAGCGGGTCTCGGCGTAGTCCAGTCCGTGGCTGGGCCAGTCGCGGGTGGTGCTGGCATTGGCGCTGATAAAGGCGCCGTCGACTTTCGCCGCCGCGTTGCGCGGGGCCGCGGCGCTGGCGGGCAGCAGCTGCGCCGCCAATGCCAGCGTGGCCAGCCAGGCCGCGGCGCGCGTCCTGGTTCGGCGTCTCGCCGTGGCAACTACGTTCGCAAACACGGTCGCAAATTCGGCGGCAACGGAATCCGTTGCCGGCTTCAACGCATGGCTCATATCGTCTCCTGGAGGGCGTTCTTGTTGGAATTCGGGACTGCAGGATTACGTTAC
This sequence comes from Cupriavidus nantongensis, assembly GCF_001598055.1. NCBI lineage: Bacteria > Pseudomonadati > Pseudomonadota > Betaproteobacteria > Burkholderiales > Burkholderiaceae > Cupriavidus > Cupriavidus nantongensis. The sequence goes on from NZ_CP014844.1 coordinate 2,648,531, forward strand.
TGCGCGACGCCGGACGGTGGCCGGGGCCCATCGATCATCGGCGAGCCCTTGCGTTATGGGTACAGGGATAACCCGAAGCCGCTGGCATGGCCGGGCCACGCCACCAATATCCAATGGATATCGCCTTGCAAGAAATGAATATTGGACGCTGGCGGCCACCGTCGCTTAGCCTTGGCGCCAGGACAGACCCCCGCATCCCTATCCGGAGCCCCCCGACATGAGCCAGTTCCTTCTCTACGATCAGCAAGACCACATCGTCACCCTGACCATGAACGAGCCCGAGCGGCGCAACCCGCTGACCGGCAACACCGCGGTGGCGGAATTCCTGGCCGCGATCGAGCGCATCCACGCCGACCGCAGCGTGCGCGCGGTGGTGATCACCGGCGCCGGCACCGCGTTCTCTTCGGGCGGCAATATCAAGGACATGGAGCGCCAGGCCTCGGGCACGGTGCCGGGCATGGAGATCCGCCAGGACTACCGCTGCGGCATCCAGCGCCTGCCGCTGGCGCTGTTCAACCTGGAGGTGCCGGTGATCGCCGCGGTCAACGGCGCGGCCATGGGCGCGGGGCTGGACCTGGCCTGCATGTGCGATATCCGCATTGCCTCGGAACGCGCGCAGTTTGCCGAGTCCTTCGTCAAGCTGGGCATCATTCCGGGCGATGGCGGCGCGTGGCTGCTGCCGCGCGTGATCGGCCTGTCGCGCGCGGCCGAGATGACCTTCACCGGCCAGCCGATCGACGCCAGCCAGGCGCTCGAATGGAACCTGGTGTCGCGCGTGGTCGCGCCCGACGCGCTGTTGCCGACCGCCTATGAACTGGCCGGCCGTATCGCCGCCAATCCGCCGCACGCGGTGCGGCTCGCCAAGCGCCTGATGCGCGAAGCGATGCATACGCGGCTGGATACGCTGCTGGAACTGTCGGCCGGCTTCCAGGCGCTGTCGCACCAGACCGCCGATCACCGCGAAGCGGTGCAGGCCTTCCTGGAAAAGCGCATGCCTGTGTTTACCGGCAACTGAAACGTCGCGACCGCCCTAGCCTGCCACGCCGAGCGCGCCCTCAACATTGCGCACCAGGCTGACCAGGCGCGGGCCGATATCCGTCTCCAGCTGCGTGCTCTGCTGGCTGAACACCGGCACCGACGCGGCGAAGATCCACGCCTCGCCGTCGCGGCGCGTGCGCAGCGGCACGGCCACCGATTCCACCTCGCGGTGCAGGTCGCGATGGCCGCGGCAGAAGCCGTGTTCCTGCAGGTCGCGCGCGGCATCGTCCAGGCGCGCCTGCAGCCAGTCGGCGCGCGGCGGGTCGGTGGCGCGCAGCCGGGCCAGGTAGGCTTCGCGCTCCGCCTCCTCCATGCGCAGCAGGTAGGCGCGGCCCGAGCCGGTGCGCGACAGCGACACGCGCGTGCCCACCTCCGGCCGGAACACATGGCTGCCGACGCCCTGCGCGATCTCGACATAGGTCAGCGCATGGCCGCTGCCGACGATCAGCTCGACCTGCCCGGCGATATGGTCGGCCAGTTCCTGCATCGCCGGCCGCGCCAGCTGGCGGATGGTCATGCGTGCCAGCGCCGGCGCTGCCAGGTTGATCAGGCCGACGCCGGGCACATAGCGCGACAGCCGTTCCGAGTAATGCAGCAGGCCCAGCCCGCACAGCGTGTCGAGCAGCCGGAACAGGGTCGGCTTGGCCAGGCCGGTGCGCTCCATCAGTTCCCGGCTGCTCAGTTCCTGCACTGTCGGCGAGAAGCAATTGAGGATCGAGACGCCGCGTGCCAGCGCGCTGACAAGGCGCGCCTCGCCGTCGGCATCGGCGGATGGTGGGGCCACGGGGGCAGGTGGAGCATTAGTCATCGGCGAGCCTGGATAGGGAGTTTTTTGATACCCGTGTCTCAAAACCCGGATGTTGCCCTTCGCTATTTCGAAAGTCAAACCGGGTTTTTTACGTTTACATGGCGATTTTCCGACGCCAGAATCCCAATTCATCGTATCGGACGATCACTTTTCGATACAGACGTCTCAATATCCCCGCACGACTCGCAACGCTCAGCTTTCTCAGGAGACTCCGCATGCAACAAGCCGTCATCGTCGACGCCATCCGCAGCCCGATGGGCCGCTCCAAGCCGGGCTCGGCCTTTACCGAACTCCATGCCACCGAACTGCTGGCGCAGGTGCTCAAGGCGCTGGTCGAGCGCAACCGGCTGGACCCGGGTCTGGTCGACGACGTGATCACCGGCTGCGTCACGCAGGCGGGCGAGCAGTCCGCCGGTCCCGGCCGGGTGGCGTGGCTGGCGGCGGGTTTCCCCGAGCACGTGCCGGCCACCACCATCGACCGCAAGTGCGGCTCGAGCCAGCAGGCGGTGCACTTTGCCGCGCAGGGCATCATGGCCGGCGCCTACGACATCGTCATCGCCTGCGGCATCGAGTCGATGAGCCGGGTGCCGATGGGCTCGGCGCGCATCGGCCAGAACCCGTATGGCCCGTCGATGGAAGCGCGCTACGCGCCGGGCCTGGTGTCGCAGGGCGTGGCGGCCGAACTGGTCGCGGCGAAGTACGAGCTGTCGCGCGAGCAGATGGACAGCTACTCGGCCCGCTCGCACGAACTGGCCACCGCCGCGCGCGAAAGCGGCGCGTTCCGCCGCGAGATCGTCGGCATCAGCACCCCCAACGGCGTGGTCGAGCACGACGAGACCATCCGTCCCGGCACCTCGGTGGAGAAGCTGGGCACGCTGCAGGCGTCGTTCCGCAACGACGAGCTGAGCGCGCGCTTCCCGCAGATCGGCTGGAACGTGACCGCCGGCAATGCCTCGCAGATCAGCGACGGCGCCGCCGCGATGCTGCTGATGAGCGAGGCGATGGCGCAGCGCCTGGGTTTGAAGCCGCGCGCGCGCTTCGTTGCGTTCGACGTCTGCGGCGACGACCCGATCGCGATGCTGACCGCCCCCATTCCCGCCAGCCAGCGTGCGATCAAGAAGAGCGGCCTGACGCTGGAGCAGATCGACCATTACGAAATCAACGAAGCCTTTGCCTGCGTGCCGCTGGCGTGGCAGCGCGCGCTCGGCGCCGACCCGGCGCGGCTGAACCCGCGCGGCGGCGCGATCGCGCTGGGCCATCCGCTGGGCGCCTCGGGCGTGCGGCTGATGACCACCATGCTGCATGCGCTGGAAGACAGCGGCCAGCGCTATGGCCTGCAGTCGATGTGCGAAGCCGGCGGCATGGCCAACGCCACCATCATCGAGCGCCTGTAGGCGGCGCCCTGCCCCATTCCCCCATCCCGATACCCATCAAGGAGACACCCATGAAACTGACCAATATGTCTGCCGTCGTCACCGGCGGCGCTTCCGGCCTGGGCCTGGCCTGCGTGCGGCGCCTGGTGGAACGCGGCGTCGACGTGGTCATCGCCGACCTGTCGGAAGAGCGCGGCAACGCCGTGGTCGACGAGTTCGGCGGCAAGGTCCGCTTCGTCAAGGCCGACGTGACCGAAACCGACCAGATGAACGCGGTCTACGACGCCGCCGAGGCCATCGCCCCGCTGCGCGCGCTGATCCACTGTGCCGGGCTGGGCGGCCCGGTGCGCGTGGTCGAGAAGGACGGCTCGCCGGGCTCGCTGGAGAAATACGAGTCGATCGTGCGCATCAACCTGATCGGCACCTTCAACGCGCTGCGCCTCGGTGCCGCGCGCATGGCGAAGAACGAGCTGGTCGACGGCGAACGCGGCGCCTGCGTGCTGACCGCGTCGGTGGCGGCCTACGAGGGCCAGATCGGCCAGATTCCCTATGCCTCGGCCAAGGCCGGCATCGTCGGCATGACGCTGGTGGCCGCGCGCGACCTGGCGCAGCGCGCGATCCGCGTCTGCACCATCGCGCCGGGGCTGTTCGACACCCCGCTGCTGGCCAAGCTGCCGGAGAACGTGCGCGCCTCGCTCGGCGCCATGGTGCCGCACCCGGCGCGCCTGGGCGCGCCTGACGAATACGCCTCGACCGCGCTGCATATCCTCGAGAACCCGATGCTCAACGGCGAGACCATCCGCCTGGACGGCGCCATCCGCATGGCACCGCGCTGAACCGGCCGCCCCAGACAGGAGAGAACTGATGAGCGATACCCTGCTGAAGGAAATCCGCGGCAACGTGATGGTGCTGACCATCAACCGTCCCGAGGCCCGCAATGCGATGGACTTCGAGACCGCCACGGCGATTGCTGCCGCGCTGGATGAACTCGATGCGCGCGACGACCTGAGCCTGGCGGTGCTGACCGGTGCCGGCGGCACCTTCTGCTCCGGCATGGACCTGAAGGGCTTCCTGGCGGGCAAGCGTCCGAGCATTCCCGGCCGCGGCTTCGGCGGCGTGACCGAGCAGCCGCCGCGCAAGGTGCTGATTGCCGCGGTCGAGGGCTATGCGCTCGCCGGCGGCTTCGAGCTGGTGCTGGCGTGCGACCTGGTGGTGGCGTCGCGCGCGGCCAAGTTCGGCCTGCCCGAGGTCAAGCGCGGCCTGGCCGCCGCGGCCGGCGGCCTGATCCGCCTGCCGCGCCGCGTGCCCTATCACGTCGCGATGGAATACGCGCTGACCGGCGACATGCTGCCCGCCGAGCGCGCCTACGAGCTGGGCCTGGTCAACCGCCTGACCGATGCCGGCGGCGCGCTCGACGCCGCGCTGCAGCTGGCCGACGCGGTCGGCGCCAACGGGCCGCTGGCCATTGCCGCCAGCAAGCAGGTGGTGGCGCAGTCCGGCGACTGGACCCGCGAGGAAATGTTCGTGAAGCAGAAGCCGCTGATCGACCACGTCTTTACTTCCGCCGACGCACGCGAGGGCGCCGCCGCCTTCGCCGAGAAGCGCAAGCCGGTGTGGACGGGCAAGTGAAACGCCCGCACCTGACCTGAGAACGGCCGGCCGCAAGCCGGCCGTTCTTGCCTTGCCAAGCAGCCCATAAACATACGTGGAGGAGACCCATGACACCCAAGCTGCCCGCACCGCTGTTCCCGTCGCTGACCCCGGCGCTGACCCATCGCAGCGCAGCACTGGTGCTGGCCACTGCCGCGGCGCTGCCCGGCATGGTCCCCGCGGCCGCGCATGCCGCCGCCTGGCCCGAGCGGCCCATCACCATCATCGTGCCCGGCGCGCCCGGCGGCACCACCGATATCCCGACGCGGCTGGTGGCGCAGAAGCTGTCGGCCATCGTCGGCCAGCCGGTGGTGGTCGACAACAAGCCCGGCAGCGGCGGCATCATCGGCACGCAGGCCTTCATGCGCGCGGCACCGGACGGCTACACGCTGCTGGTCGGCAATACCGGATCGCATGCCATCAACTACAGCGCCTACAAGCAGTTGTCTTACCAGCCGCAAGATTTCCTGCCGCTGACCGACCTGATCTCGTTCGCCAACGTGCTGGTGGTCGGCGCGCAGGCGCCGGTGCGCAGCGTGGCCGAGCTGGTGGCGCAGCTCAAGCAGTCGCCGGGCAAGTATTCCTATGCCTCGGCCGGCATCGGCCAGACCACCCACCTGACCGCGGAACTGTTCCGGCTGCGCACCGGCACCGAGATCATCCACGTGCCGTACAAGGGCTCGACGCCGGCCACCACCTCGGTGCTGGCGGGCGAAACCACCTTCATGTTCGACAACCTGACGCAGGCGCTGCCGCAGATCCGCGCCGGCAAGCTGCGCGCGCTGGCCGTGACCAGCGCCGAGCGCCTGCCCGCGCTGCCCGACGTGCCCACCATGGCACAAGCCGGCGTGAAGGACTTCGTGGTGATGGGCTGGCTGGGCTTTTTCGCCCCCGCCAAAACCCCGCCGGCAGCGGCCGCGGCGCTGCAGGACGCGCTGGGCAAGGCCATGCGCGATCCCGAGGTGGTGGCGCGCTTGCGCGACATGGGCGGCGTCGCCGGCGGCGAGCCGCAGCCGAAGTTCGCCGCGCTGGTGCGCGGCGAGATCCAGCGCTGGGGCGAAACCATCCGGGCGTCGAAGGTCAGCCTGGACTGACCCCGCAGGGTGCCTCACCGAGCCGCCTTTGCCAAATCGGAAGGCGCCCCGCCCCAAAGCCAAATTGACACGGCCGGGCGCCGCGGCATACCCTCGCCCTACCCTGCGGTATATTCAGTGCCCGCTTAAATTGCAGACATTGCAGACATGGAAGGCGCCCGGGGGCCCACAACGATAACGATAACCCCGCGACGAGACCCACCGTGCCCCTCTCCCCCACCACTTCCCGCTATGCCGGCCTGCGCCCGGCGCTGCCAATCCTGCTCGGCGCTTCGGTGATGCTGAGCCTGGCCATGGGCCTGCGCCAGAGCCTGGGCATCTTCATGCCGCCGCTGACGCGCGACATCGGCATCTCGGTGTCGGATTTCACCGTCGCCATCGCCGTGCAGAACCTGGCGTGGGGGCTGCTGCAGCCGCTCGCCGGCGCTTGGGCCACGCGCATCGGCTTCCGTCCGCTGATGATGGCGGGCTCGCTGCTGTACGTGACCGGCCTGGTGCTGCTGGCGACCGCGCACAGCCTGGTCGGCGTCACGCTCGGTGCGGGCGTGGCCATCGGCGCGTCGATGGCCTGCACCGGCAGCGCGCTGGCGATGGCGGTGGCGGCGCGGCCGGTGCCGGCGGCGCTGCGCAGCACGGTGCTGGGGCTGGTGTCGGGCGCGGGTTCGCTGGGCGCGCTGCTGGCGGCGCCGATCGGGCAGATGGTGACGCAGGCCTATGGCTGGCGCACCGGGCTGGCCGCGTTCGTGCTGCTGGCGCTGGTGATGCTGCCGGCGGCGTGGGCGGCCGGGCGTGTCGACCGCCTGCCGCTGGCGACGCCGGCTGGTGTCGGCCAGGACAACGCGCGCCAGGCGCTGGGCACCGCACTGCGCCACGCGCCGTTCGTGGTGATGGCGCTGGCGTACTTTGTCTGCGGCATGCAGCTGGTGTTCCTGACCACGCACCTGCCGTCGTATCTCGATGTGTGCGGCATGGACCCGATGCTCAGCGCCGAGGCGCTGGGCGTGATCGGCGGCTTCAACGTGCTGGGCAGCATCTTCTTCGGCTGGGCCGGCGGCCGCTACAACAAGCTGATGCTGCTGGGCGGCATCTATACGCTGCGCTCGCTGGCGCTTACCTGGTACTTCTCGTCGGCGCCGACGCCGCAGAGCACGCTGGTGTTCGCCGCGGTGATGGGCTTCCTGTGGCTGGGCGTGGCGCCGCTGGTGTCGGGCTGGATCGCCGAGACCTTCGGCCTGCGCTGGCAGGCAATGCTGGGCGGCGTGGCCTTCTTCAGCCACCAGATCGGCAGCTTTGTCGGCGCCTTCGGCGGCGGGCTGGTCTATGACGCGCTCGGCTCCTATACCGTGGCCTGGCAGGCCGGCGTCGCGCTGGGCTTGGCGGCGGGGCTCGCGCAGATCGCTTTCGCGGTGGCGACGCGGCCGCGGCCGCCGTTGATGGCGACGTCCTGAGCGCGGCGGCGGTAAGAACGGGCGCGCATTGTAAATCTGGCGTCACGCAGCGCACGCACGGGCCGGTACGGCGCGGGCCGAGCTGCTGGAACGGTTCCTGCCTGTCTGCGCAAAGACGCAACGCCCAGACCCAAGGAGGCCCCCATGACCTCGACCGAACAGGAAATCCTCGTGTGCGGCCCGGAACACGGCCGCTGGCATCTGGAAATGCGCACCGGCAAGGGTGCGCCGGAGCGGCTCGACGGCGAGTTCGACTCGCCCGAGATGGCGATCGCCGGCGCGCAGCAGGTCTATCCGTCGATTCCGGTACGCGTGACCGATATTTCCGGCGCGCCGGCCCCCTCCGCCCCCGCGCATGAAGGCTCGCTGACCGACTACCACTATGGCGGCCACAGCGTGACCCGCGACGAGAAACTGACCGGGCGCGCGCATCCGTCCAGCGACACCTCGCAGCCGCCGCCGGGGCCGCACCCCTACCAGCCCACCGATCTCGGCAACCTGCCCCCGGGCACGCCGCGCCACGGCATGTACGGCGTCGCCTCCAGCCCGGCCGAGGCCGAGGCGGCCGACCGCAAGGACCAGGCGACGCGGCGCCCCGCCAGCTCGCGCGACGCCGAAGACTAGGGCCGGCGGCGCCAGCGGGCGCGGCAGCACGTACAATCGCGTTTTTCCCTGCGCCTCGCCGCCCCGCCGCCATGACCACCCTCGGAACGCCCCTTTCCCCCTCCGCCACCAAAGTGATGCTGCTCGGCTCCGGCGAGCTCGGCAAGGAGGTGCTGATCGCGCTGCAGCGCCTGGGCGTCGAGACCATCGCGGTCGACCGCTATGACAACGCGCCCGGCCAGCAGGTCGCGCATCATGCGCGCACCATCGCGATGAGCGACCCGGACCAGCTCAAGGCCCTGATCGAAGCCGAGAAGCCGCACCTGGTAGTGCCCGAGATCGAGGCGATCGCCACGCCGATGCTGGAAACGCTGGAAGCCGCCGGCACCGTGCGCGTAATTCCGACCGCCCGCGCCGCGCGCCTGACCATGGACCGCGAAGGCATCCGCCGGCTCGCCGCCGAGTCGCTTGGGCTGCCGACCAGCCCCTACAAGTTCTGCGATTCGCTCGCGGAACTGCAGGCCGCGATCGACGGCGGCATCGGCTACCCGTGCGTGGTCAAGCCGGTGATGAGCAGCTCCGGCAAGGGCCAGAGCAAGATCGACGGCCCCGAGGGCGTGCAGGCGGCGTGGGACTACGCCATGGCCGGCGGCCGCGTCAGCCACGGCCGCGTGATCGTCGAGGGCTTTATCGATTTCGACTACGAGATCACGCTGCTGACGGTGCGCGCGGTGGGCGCCAGCGGCCAGGTGGAGACGCAATTCTGCGCCCCGATCGGCCACGTGCAGGTCAGCGGCGATTACGTCGAAAGCTGGCAGCCGCAGCCGATGCACCCGGCCGCGCTCGCCAGCGCGCAGCGCATTGCGCAGGCAGTCACGGCCGACCTGGGTGGCATGGGCCTGTTCGGCGTCGAGCTGTTCGTCAAGGGCGAGCAGGTCTGGTTCAGCGAGGTCAGCCCGCGCCCGCACGACACCGGCATGGTCACCATGGCCACGCAATGGCAAAACGAGTTCGAGCTGCATGCGCGCGCCATCCTCGGCCTGCCGGTCGACACCACGCTGCGCAGCCCCGGCGCCAGCGCCGTGATCTACGGCGGCGTGGAAGCCCAAGGGGTGGTCTTCGACGGCGTCGACCAGGCCCTGCGCGTGCCGCAGACCGAGGTGCGGCTGTTCGGCAAGCCCGAGAGCTTCGCCCGCCGCCGCATGGGCGTGGCGCTGGCCTATGCCGACGATGTCGACACCGCGCGCACGCGCGCCAAGGAAGCCGCCAGCCGCGTGCGCCCGCGCGCGGTCGGCTGAGCCGCTCTCCTACATCTCGCCTGCATCCCGCTACATCGGATGGCTGCCCGCGGCGGCGCCGTTGGCCGGGGCATGCTGGACCGCCTGCGCGGCCGCCACCTGCGCCGCGGCCAGCACCGGCGCGATGCGCACGCCGTTCAGGTCGGCGCCCGACGGCGCCTGGTACAGCCGCAGTCCCAGTTCCGGCAGGATCGCCAGCAGGTGGTCGAACACATCGCCCTGGATGCGCTCGTAGTCCATCCACGCGGTGAGCGCGGTAAAGCAGTAGATCTCGACCGGGATGCCCTGCGAATCGGGCTCCATCATGCGCACGTTCAGCAGCAGGTCGTGGTGGATCTCGGGGTGCGCCTTCAGGTAGGCGATGCCATAGGCGCGGAAGGTGCCGATATTGGTCAGCCGGCGCCGGTTGACCGGGTCGTTGCCGGCGGCGATCAGCAGCCGGTTGGCCTCGTCGACCTCGCGCTGCTTTTCTTCGAGGTAGTCGTGCAGCAGGCGGAAGCGCATCAGCGCCTGCACCTCGCGGTCTTCCAGGAAGCGCACGCTGCCCGCATCGAGCCGCAAGGTGCGCTTGATCCGGCGCGCGCCGGACTCGAACATCTGCCGGTAGTTGCGATAGCTCTCCGAGAACAGCTTGTAGGTCGGCACCGTGGTCACGGTGTTGTCCCAGTTCTGCACCTTGACCGTATGCAGCGCGATGTCCTTGACGTAGCCGTCGGCGTTGCACTGGGGCATTTCGATCCAGTCGCCGATGCGCAGCATGTCGTTGGAGGTCAGCTGCGTGCTCGCCACCAGCGACAGCAGCGTGTCCTTGAACACCAGCAGCAGCACCGCCGACAGCGCGCCCAGGCCGGACAGCATCCACAGCGGCGAGCGGTTGATCAGGATCGACAGCACCAGCACCGCGCACACCAGTCCCAGCCCCAGCCGGCCCACCTGGATATAGCCCTTGATCGAACGCGTCTGCGCCCGGCGGCTGCTGGCGTACACGTCCTGCCAGGCGCCCAGCACCCCGCCCAGCATCAGGAAGAAGCACACCCACAGGCTGGCATGCGCGAGGCGCTCGATCGCCAGCGCATAGCGCCCCATGTGCGGCACTTCGCCGATACCGACGGTGATCACGGCAAAGCCCACCGCGTAGCCGAAGCGCCGGTAGGCGCGGTGGCGCGTCAATGCCGTGCTCCACGGCGTCTTGCCCCACACCTTCAGCAGCCGGTGGGCGATGCGCGACATCACACGACCGAACAGCCATTGCGCCAGCGCGGCGATCAGGCATAGCGCGGCCAGGTACAGCGCGATCTGTGCCCATGGATGGGCAGGAATACGTTGCTGGAACAGCTCCAGCAGGGCATCGAAATTCATGGCGGGGCGACTCTGGCCTTGGACTTGGCCAGATAGTGTACCGAACGCGCCCGGCTCCGCTGTCTGCCGTGTGGGTGCGGTCTATCCTGCGCCCCCCCACTGCGCGGCGCGCAGCTACTTGCTGCTACCGCGCAATGGCGGCCCCCTCAAGCCACCGGCGCATACATCCCCAACAACTGCTCATCCGTAAAGCCCCAATCCGCCGCGTTCTCGAACGCCACCACGGTCTCGTCGCCATGACGCAGGTCGATCAGCTCGGTCGGCACCGGCCGCGACTGCGACACCGAGTAGAACGCCATCACCTTGGGCCGCAGCGGGTCGGCGTCATGCTGCGCGCACACCACCGCCAGCCGGTTGGAGCGCAGCCGCAGCACGGTGCCGAGCGGGTAGATGCCGACGGTGCGCGAGAAGGCCTTGAACACGCGCCGGTCGAACAGCGTGTCGACGCGCACCGCCATGTATTCCATGGCGCGGGCCGGCGACCATGGCTGGTGCCCGGGGTGGCTGGCGGTGAGCGTGTCGTAGGTATCGCAGACCGCGCCGATCCTGGCATGCACGCTCAGTTCGTGCCCGACCAGGCCAAAGGGAAAACCGCGCCCGTCGACGCGTTCGTGGTGGTGGACGCAGACGTCGAGCGGGATATTGGAATAGAGCCGGGCTTCGTTGAGGATGCGGTAGCCGGCGGAGGGATGGCGGCGGTAGGCCTCTTCCTGCTCGGGCGTGCGCTCGCCCGCGCGGAGGCTGGCGGCGCTGGGCACGGTCAGCTTGCCGATGTCGTGGACCAGGCCGGCGAGGCCCAGTTCGCGCACCTCGTCGTCGGGCAGGCCCAGGGTGCGGCCGACCGCGATCATCAGCGCGCAGACCGCGAAGGCATGCAGGTAGTTGTCGTCGCCGCGCGCCTTGAGCCGCGCCAGCGCCAGCAGCGCCTGCCCATGGCGCGACAGCGAGCGCGAGGCCGCGTCGACCAGCAGCAGCGCGCCGCTGACCTCCAGCGCCCGCCCCATGCGCACGTCGGCAAACATCGAGCCGATCACGGCCTTGCCGGACTGCAGCAGTTCGCGCGCATGCCCGATCTCGGCTTCGAGCGTGGTGGCTGGCGCCGCGTCGGCCTGGCCGCCGGCGATGGGCGCAGGCTGGGCCGGGGCAATGGCAAAGGCTGGGTCGGCCGCCTCCTCCGGCGCCGGCAGATTGCGGCCCTTCAGGATATCGATCCAGACTTCGCGCACGCCCGCCGACTGGATCTGCCGTACCTGCTCCTCGCTGGCGACCAGGAAGCGCGCGCGCCAGAACGGATGGTTGATCCAGGGCCCGCCCAGCCTGGCGACGAACATCCCGACCTGCAATTGCTCCGACCCGATGCGTCTCAGCATGCGCCATCCCCCCGGATGATGGTTTTCTTGTTGTCGATCCGGCTATCGGCAGCGTCGCGCATAACTTGAGCGCCGGCAACGGCCGCAGGAACCGCGCCGCGCACCCTTGTCAAGCGCCAGACGAATGCCCGGACGGCGCCGTCGGGCATTGCCGGCGCGGCCATGGCCGCCGCTACAATGGCTGGCCCAGTGCTCACAGACGCCAGCCAGTCGCCCCCGTTCACCCATGTCCGGAACGTACACGCTAGTCGGCATCGCCCGTGCCAAGACCCACCGCCGCGATGCGCTGGTCTCCCAGCTCGCCGCGCTGCGCTCGCGCGGGCTGACCGAGCCCGGCTGCCTGGACTACCACGTCGGTCAGGATGCCGAGGACGCGCGCGTGTTCGTCATCTACATGGTGTGGGACTCCAAGCGCGCGCTCGAATCGCACCTGAACCGCCCGTATATGCGCGATTTCCACGCCGCGCGCGCGGACTTCGTCGAAGGCGACTTCAGCTTCCGCTGGCTCAACGCCGCCTGAGCCCGCCGCCCCATTACCGGCCCGGCGCAAGGCGCCATCCCGGTCACTTCCCGCCCCGCCCGCTTGTCATTGCCGCCGCACCGATCTATCACTCAAGGTGACGCCCGCCACGGGCGCGGCAGGAGGGCACCATGGAAGTCAGGGATGGATTTGCCGGCACCATCGGCCACACGCCGCTGATCCGGCTGGCCGGCCTGAGCGCCGACACCGGCTGCGACATCTACGGCAAGGCGGAATTTCTCAATCCCGGCGGCTCGGTCAAGGACCGCGCCGCGCTCTACATCATCCGCGATGCCGAGCGGCGCGGCCTGCTGAAGCCGGGCGGCACGGTGATCGAAGGCACGGCGGGCAATACCGGCATCGGCCTGGCGCACCTGTGCGCGGCGCGCGGCTACCGCTGCATCGTGGTGATCCCGGACACGCAGTCGCCGGAAAAGATGGAGCGGCTGCGCATGCTGGGCGCCGAGGTGCGCGCGGTACCGGCCAGGCCCTATGCCGATCCGGACAACTACCAGAAGATTGCCGGCCGGCTCGCCGACGAAACCGATAACGCGATCTGGGCCAACCAGTTCGACAACCTTGCCAACCGCCAGGCCCACTACGAGACCACCGGCCCCGAGATCTGGCAGGCCACCGCCGGCCATATCGACGCATTCACCTGCGCCACCGGCACCGGCGGCTCGCTGGCGGGCATCGCGCGCTGCCTGAAGGAACACAAGCCGGGCGTGCGCATCGTGCTGGCCGACCCGCACGGCAGCGGCCTGTACCACTTCGTCAAGCACCGCGAGGTCAAGGCCGAAGGCAGCTCGATCACCGAAGGCATCGGCTCCAGCCGCGTCACCGCCAACCTGCAGGACACGCCGATCGACGACGCCGTGCGCATCGACGACCAGACCTGCGTCGACATGGTCTACCGGCTGCTGCGCGAGGAAGGGCTGTTCGTCGGCGGGTCGTCCGGCATCAACGTCGGCGCCGCGGTGGCGCTGGCGCGCGAGATGGGGCCGGGGCACACCATCGTGACGCTGCTGTGCGACCGTGGCGACCTGTATATGGGGCGGCTGTTCAATGAAGAATGGCTGCAGGGCAAGGGGCTGCAGCCGATTCCGTTCCGCCGGGCCAGCCCGGCAGGGTAACGTCCAGGCTAGGCCGCCTTCAGCCGCCGCCACAGCGTGGTGGGGCTGATGCCGAGGATATGGCAGGCGGCGGTCCGGTCGCCGCCGCACTCTTCCAGCACGCGCCGGATATGGTCGACCTCGCTGGATTGCTTGACGCGCGCCAGCGAGCGGCGCGCCCGCGCGGCCGGCGCCGCCGGTGCGGCTTCGGCTCCGGGCGCGGGCGCAGTGGCCAGCGCGGCCCCGCCGAACAGCTCGGGCGCGGCGGCCTGCAGTTCGCGCTGCAGGGCCTCGCCGTCGAGCCGGCGGCCGGCGACCAGCACCGCGATGCGCTCGGTCACGTTTTCCAGCTCGCGGATATTGCCGGGCCAGTGGTAGCGCGCCAGCCGCGCGCGCGCGGCCGCGGGCAGGCGCTGCGGGCGTTCCAGGCCCAGCCGGTCCTGCGCGCGGCGGTACAGCAGCTCGGCCAGCTCCGGCAGGTCTTCGGCGCGCTCGCGCAGCGGCGGCATGGCGATGCGCAGGATGTTGAGGCGGTAATACAGGTCCTGGCGGAAGCTGCCGTCGCGCACCATCGCGGCCAGGTCGCGATGGGTGGCGGCGATCACGCGCACGTTCACCGGCACCGCGTCGAGCCCGCCGATCGGCAGCACCTGCTTTTCCTGCAGCACGCGCAGCAGGCGCGTCTGCAGCGCGGGCGGCATGTCGCCGACCTCGTCGAGAAACAGCGTGCCGTTGTGGGCCGACTCGAACAGGCCGGCCTTGCCGCCGCGGCGCGCGCCGGTGAAGGCGCCCTCTTCGTAGCCGAACAGCTCGCTTTCCAGCAGCGCCTCGGGAAAGGCGGCGCAGTTGACCGCGACGAACGGGAACGCGCGGCGCGGGCTGGCATCGTGCATGCCTTGCGCCAGCACCTCCTTGCCGGTGCCGCTTTCGCCGCCGATCAGCACGGTCGAGTCGACCGCGGCGTAGCGCCGCGCCAGCTCGCGCAGCGCCGTCATCGCCGCCGAAGTGCCGGCCAGGTCGTCGAGGCTGTAGCGCACCGCCGCCGGCCGCGCGCGGCTGCGCGAGCGCAGGTTGCGGTCGACGCGCTGGATCGCGCTGGCGTCCTGGATGGTCAGCACCGCGCCGGTGGTGCCGGCCTCGCCCAGGATCGGGATGCGGTTGACCACCACCATCTTGTCGCCCAGCTTGTGGATCGCCTCGAGTTCCTTGTCGCCGGTCTGCATCACGCCTTCCAGCGCCAGGCTGGGCGCCAGCGTCTGCAGCTTGCGCCCCACCGCGGCGGCGGCCGAGGTGCCGAGGAAGCGCTCCATCGCCGGGTTGAACGACTGGATCCGTCCCTGCGCGTCGACCGCCGCCACGCCCTCGTTCAGGTGCGCCAGGATGGTGTTGACGTAGTCGCGCCGGGTGGCCTCGATGCGGCGCAGGCGCGCGGCCTCGATCGCGTCTTCCAGCGCCATGCGCACCGAGTTGCCGGAGTACAGGAACACGCCGGTCAGGCCATGGCGGTCGGCCAGGTCGGTCACCAGGCCGGGGCCCACCACCACCTGGATGCCCTCCTGCTTGAGCGCCTTCACGCGCGCCACGGCGTCGTCCTCGGTCAGGTAGGTGTAGGCCGGCACCGACAGCGAGAACGCGCGCACGAATTCGTCGACCTCGGCATAGGTGGCCGCGTGGGTGACCAGCGCCACGCGCGGCGAGATCCGCCGTGCGGTGGCGAGCGCGCTCATCACGTCGAAGCCCGTGACCTTGACCAGCACCACCGGCACGTCGACATGCTGGCGCAGGTAGGCGCCGTTGGAGCCGCCGGCGACGACTACGTCGAGCCGGCCCTCGCGCACCTCGCGCGACACCGCGCTGGCGGCGGCCTCGAAGCCCTTGCCGACGATGCGGAATTCGGCGCGGTCGGCATAGGCCGGGATCAGGTCGGCGAAGGCGCGCGCGAGGCGGCTGATGCCGATCGCCCAGATGCGCGGTCGGCCTTGCGTGGAAACGGGCGGAGCCATGATGCGGTGCGGAAGGAAAGTCGGATGAAAAGCGGCGGGAACGGGCGTACAGTGCTGTCACATTGTCCGCTACGCGGCCCGGTATTTCAACTTTGAATTCCAAAACTCAGGGTTTGGATTTCAAAAGTGCGTAAATCCCGGCATGGATGCCACGGCGAAATCCCACGCCCTACCCGCTAGCCCAATAACGACAAGGGTTTGCGGGGTTTCCGGCCGCTTTCGCAAATCCTGGCACATCCCTTGCAGTATCCGGCTTGTCCTGTTCACCAACGCATACGCCATGACCTACTCCGCTTCCGACCTCGCGCGCTCCGCTGGCGCCCGCTTCCGCCAGGCGCTGGCCGACGAACATCCGCTGCAGGTGGTTGGCGCCATCAACGCCAACCATGCGCTGCTGGCCAAGCGCGCCGGCTACCGCGCCATCTACCTGTCGGGCGGCGGCGTCGCGGCCGGCTCGCTGGGCCTGCCGGACCTGGGCATCTCGAACCTGGACGACGTGCTGACCGACATCCGCCGCATCACCGACGTGTGCGACACGCCGCTGCTGGTCGACGTCGACACCGGCTTCGGCGCCTCGGCCTTCAACGTGGCCCGCACCACCAAATCGCTGATCAAGTTCGGCGCCGCAGCCATGCATATCGAGGACCAGGTCGGCGCCAAGCGCTGCGGCCACCGTCCCAACAAGGAAATCGTCACCCAGGGTGAAATGGTCGACCGCATCAAGGCCGCGGTCGACGCCCGCACCGACGACAACTTCGTCATCATGGCCCGCACCGATGCGCTCGCCGTCGAAGGCCTGGACAAGGCCATCGAGCGCGCGGTGGCGTGCGTGGAAGCCGGCGCCGACGCGATCTTCCCGGAAGCCATGACCGACCTCGGCATGTACCGCAAGTTCGTCGACGCGGTGAAGGTGCCGGTGCTGGCCAACATCACCGAGTTCGGCGCCACGCCGCTGTTCACCACCGAGGAACTGGGCGGCGCCGGCGTGTCGATGGTGCTGTACCCGCTGTCGGCCTTCCGCGCCATGAACAAGGCCGCGGAAAACGTCTACGCGGCGATCCGCCGCGACGGCACGCAGAAGAACGTGGTCGATACCATGCAGACCCGCGCCGAACTCTACGAGAGCATCGGCTACCATGCCTTCGAGCAGAAGCTCGACGCCCTGTTCGCGCAAGGCAAGGGCAAGTAAGCGACCAGATCCAGCCGCGGCCGGGCCGGGGAACTCCCCTCCCGGCCGCTTGCACGACCACAGACAGGCAACACCAGGCATCACACCAAGGAGACCCAGATGTCCGAAGCGCAACCGCTCGTCACTCCCAAGCCCAAGAAATCCGTCGCGCTGTCGGGCGTGACCGCCGGCAACACCGCGCTGTGCACCGTCGGCCGCACCGGCAACGACCTGCACTACCGCGGCTACGACATCCTCGATATCGCCGAGACCTGCGAGTTCGAGGAAATCGCCCACCTGCTGGTGCACGGCAAGCTGCCGACCAAATCCGAGCTGGCTGCCTACAAGGCCAAGCTGAAGAGCCTGCGCGGCCTGCCCGCCAACGTCAAGGCGGCGCTGGAATGGGTGCCCGCCAGCGCGCACCCGATGGACGTGATGCGCACCGGCGTGTCGGTGCTGGGCACGGTGCTGCCGGAGAAGGAAGACCACAACACCCCGGGCGCGCGCGACATCGCCGACCGCCTGATGGCCAGCCTGGGTTCGATGCTGCTGTACTGGTACCACTACAGCCACAACGGCCGCCGCATCGAGGTGGAGACCGACGACGACTCGATCGGCGGCCACTTCCTGCACCTGCTGCACGGCGAGAAGCCGTCGGCGCTGTGGGAGCGCGCCATGAACACCTCGCTCAACCTGTATGCCGAGCACGAGTTCAACGCGTCGACCTTCACCGCGCGCGTGATCGCCGGCACGGGTTCGGACATGTACTCGTCGATCGCCGGCGCGATCGGCGCGCTGCGTGGCCCCAAGCACGGCGGCGCCAACGAGGTCGCGTTCGAGATCCAGAAGCGCTACGACAACCCGGACGAGGCCCAGGCCGACATCACCCGCCGCGTCGAGAACAAGGAAGTCGTGATCGGCTTCGGCCACCCGGTGTACACCACCGGCGACCCGCGCAACCAGGTGATCAAGGAAGTGGCGAAGCGGCTGTCGAAGGACGCCGGCTCGATGAAGATGTTCGACATCGCCGAGCGCCTGGAAACGGTGATGTGGGACATCAAGAAGATGTTCCCCAACCTGGACTGGTTCAGCGCGGTCAGCTACCACATGATGGGCGTGCCGACCGCGATGTTCACGCCGCTGTTCGTGATCTCGCGCACCTCGGGCTGGGCCGCGCATATCATCGAGCAGCGCATCGACAACAAGATCATCCGCCCCAGCGCCAACTACACCGGGCCGGAAAACCTGAAGTTCGTGCCGATCAAGGATCGCAAGTAAGACCGGCTGCCGGATTGCCCCGGGTCGGGAGGCACTGATCCGGGCCCGGGGGCGAAAGGGTAGCTGGTCGCTGACACGGGGCCGCTACCCTTTTTTCATACTTATATCGATTTCCCTACACCATGAATTCTGCAAACCGCAAACCGCTACCGGGCACCAAGCTGGATTACTTCGACGCGCGCGCCGCGGTCGAGGCGATCCAGCCGGGTGCCTACGACAAGCTGCCGTACACGTCGCGCGTGCTGGCAGAAAACCTGGTGCGCCGCTGCGATCCCGCCACGCTGACGGATTCGCTGAAGCAGCTGATCGAGCGCAAGCGCGACCTCGACTTCCCATGGTTCCCGGCGCGCGTGGTGTGCCACGACATCCTGGGCCAGACCGCGCTGGTAGACCTGGCTGGCCTGCGCGACGCCATTGCCGACCAGGGCGGCGATCCCGCCAAGGTTAACCCGGTGGTGCCGGTGCAGCTGATCGTCGACCACTCGCTGGCGGTGGAGTGCGGCGGCTTCGATCCCGATGCCTTCGCCAAGAACCGCGCCATCGAAGACCGCCGCAACGAAGACCGTTTCCATTTCATCGACTGGACCAAGAAGGCGTTCAAGAACGTCGACGTGATCCCGCCGGGCAACGGCATCATGCACCAGATCAACCTGGAGAAGATGTCGCCGGTGATCCATGCTGACAACGGCGTGGCCTACCCCGACACCTGCGTCGGCACCGACAGCCACACCCCGCACGTCGATGCGCTGGGCGTGATCGCCATCGGCGTCGGCGGCCTGGAGGCCGAGAACGTGATGCTCGGCCGCGCCTCGTGGATGCGCCTGCCGGATATCGTCGGCGTCGAGCTGACCGGCAAGCGACAGCCCGGCATCACCGCCACCGACATCGTGCTGGCCCTGACCGAATTCCTGCGCAAGGAAAAAGTGGTCGGCGCCTACCTGGAATTCCGCGGCGAGGGCGCGTCGAGCCTGACGCTCGGCGACCGCGCCACCATCTCCAACATGGCACCCGAATACGGCGCCACCGCGGCGATGTTCTTCATCGACGAGCAGACCATCGAATACCTGCGCCTGACCGGCCGCAGCGACGAGCAGCTCAAGCTGGTCGAGACCTACGCCAGGACCGCCGGCCTGTGGGCCGATTCGCTGCAGAACGCCGAGTACGAGCGCGTGCTGAAGTTCGACCTGTCGAGCGTGGTGCGCAACATGGCCGGCCCGTCCAACCCGCACAAACGCCTGCCGACCTCGGCGCTGGCCGAGCGCGGCATCGCCGTCGACCTGGACCAGGCCCGCGCGCAGGAAGCCGAAGGCCTGATGCCCGATGGCGCCGTGATCATCGCCGCCATCACCAGCTGCACCAACACCAGCAACCCGCGCAACGTGATCGCCGCCGCGCTGCTGGCACGCAACGCCAACGCGCGCGGGCTGACGCGCAAGCCGTGGGTCAAGTCGTCGCTGGCGCCCGGCTCCAAGGCGGTCGAGCTGTACCTGGAAGAAGCGAAGCTGCTGCCCGACCTGGAAAAGCTCGGCTTCGGCATCGTCGCCTTTGCCTGCACCACCTGCAACGGCATGTCGGGCGCGCTCGATCCGAAGATCCAGCAGGAGATCATCGACCGCGACCTGTACGCGACCGCGGTGCTGTCGGGCAACCGCAATTTCGACGGCCGCATCCACCCGTACGCCAAGCAGGCCTTCCTGGCCTCGCCGCCGCTGGTGGTGGCCTACGCGATTGCCGGCACCATTCGCTTCGATATCGAGAAGGACGTGCTGGGCACCGACCAGGACGGCAAGCCGGTGTACCTGAAGGACATCTGGCCGAGCGACGAAGAGATCGACGCCATCGTCAAGCAGAGCGTCAAGCCCGAGCAGTTCCGCAAGGTCTACGAGCCAATGTTCGCGCTGACCGCCGACACCGGCGAGAGCGCCGCGCCGCTGTACGACTGGCGCCCGCAGAGCACCTATATCCGCCGCCCGCCGTACTGGGAAGGCGCGCTGGCCGGCGCGCGCACGCTGCAGGGCCTGCGTCCGCTGGCGGTGCTGGGCGACAACATCACCACCGACCACCTGTCGCCGTCCAACGCGATCCTGCCTAACAGTGCCGCGGGCGAATACCTGGCCAGGATGGGCCTGCCGGAAGAGGACTTCAACTCGTACGCGACGCACCGCGGCGACCACCTGACCGCGCAGCGCGCCACCTTCGCCAACCCGACGCTGGTCAATGAAATGGCCGTGGTCGACGGCCAGGTCAAAAAGGGTTCGCTGGCGCGCATCGAGCCGGAAGGCAAGGTGGTGCGCATGTGGGAGGCGATCGAGACCTATATGGACCGCAAGCAGCCGCTGATCATCATCGCCGGCGCCGACTATGGCCAAGGTTCGTCGCGCGACTGGGCCGCCAAGGGCGTACGCCTGGCCGGCGTGGAGGCCATCGTCGCCGAAGGCTTCGAGCGCATCCACCGCACCAACCTGATCGGCATGGGCGTGCTGCCGCTGGAGTTCAAACCGGGCGTGAACCGCCTGACGCTGGGCCTGGACGGCACCGAGACCTATGACGTGATCGGCGAGCGCCAGCCGCGCACGACGCTGACGCTGGTGGTCCATCGCAAGAACGGCGAGCGCGTCGAGGTGCCGGTGACGTGCCGTCTCGACAGCGACGAGGAAGTGTCGATCTACGAGGCGGGCGGCGTGCTGCAGCGGTTTGCGCAGGACTTTTTGGAGTCGAACAAGGCGGCGGCGTAAGCTCGAGCTGCTACCGAAGCCGGTGGTGTGCTCCCCTCTCCCGCTTGCGGGAGAGGGGTTGGGGGAGAGGGCTGGCGGTTGGCAAGCGCGATATCGCTTCACTTCGTGGCAACGCCTGCCCTCTCCCCCGCCCCTCTCCCAGAGGGAGAGGGGAGCAAATAAGCGCCAGGCTTTGCTTCCCCGCAAATGGATTCCTAAGCTGTCACCAGGCCCCAGGCCTAACCACGACATTCATTCCCATGGCCCACCTACCCCAGATCAAGATCCCCGCCACCTACATCCGTGGCGGCACCAGCAAGGGCGTGTTCTTCCGCCTGCAAGACCTGCCCGAGCGCGCCCGGGTGCCCGGCCCCGCGCGCGACGCGCTGCTGCTGCGCGTGATCGGCAGCCCCGATCCCTATGGCAAGCAAATCGACGGCATGGGTGCAGCCACCTCCAGCACCAGCAAGACCGTGATCGTGTCCAAGAGCACGCGTCCGGACCACGATGTCGACTACCTGTTCGGCCAGGTCTCGATCGACCAGCCCTTTGTCGACTGGAGCGGCAACTGCGGCAACCTGTCGGCCGCGGTCGGCCCGTTCGCCATCAGCGCCGGCCTGGTCGACCCGGGCCGCATCCCGCAAAACGGCGTGGCCGTGGTGCGCATCTGGCAGGCCAATATCGGCAAGACCATCATCGGCCATGTGCCCATCACCAACGGTGAAGTGCAGGAAACCGGCGATTTCGAACTGGACGGCGTGACCTTCCCCGCCGCCGAAGTCCAGCTCGAGTTCATGGACCCGGCCGCAGAGGAAGAAGGCGCCGGCGGCGCGATGTTCCCGACCGGCAATGTCGTCGACGACCTGGAGGTGCCGGGAGTCGGCACGCTCAAGGCGACCATGATCAATGCCGGCATCCCGACCATCTTCGTCAATGCGGAGAGCATCGGCTACACCGGCACCGAGCTGCAGGACGCCATCAACAGCGACACCAGGGCGCTGGCGATGTTCGAAACCATCCGTGCCTACGGCGCGCTGCGCATGGGCCTGATCAAGAACGTCGACGAGGCGGCCAAGCGCCAGCACACGCCCAAGGTCGCCTTCGTGGCCAGGCCGGTGGACTACACCGCCTCCAGCGGCAAGCAGGTGGCCGCGGCCGACGTCGACCTGCTGGTGCGCGCGCTGTCGATGGGCAAGCTGCACCACGCCATGATGGGCACGGCGGCGGTGGCGATCGGCACTGCCGCCGCCATCCCCGGCACGCTGGTCAACCTGGCCGCCGGCGGCGGCGAACGCAATGCGGTCCGCTTCGGGCATCCGTCCGGCACGCTGCGCGTCGGCGCCGAGGCGCAGCTGGTCGATGGCGAATGGGTGGTCAAAAAGGCCATCATGAGCCGCAGCGCGCGGGTGCTGATGGAAGGCTGGGTGCGCGTGCCGGGCGACGCGTTCTGAGCCGGTTGCCAGCGAAAACGCCGGCGCCGGCGACGCTCGTCCAGCCCGGCGATGTATGCGCCTGAAGTTATGGCGCAGGCGGTTTTATGCCGAATCGGCATAACCCTTGCGCCGCCCTTCCACCGCGAATTTCTCCTCACGTATAGTCTCTGCCGCTGCCTGAACCGGACCCTGCACCACAGGCCCGGCCGCGGGCAGCCACCGACTGAACACGGACGGCACCATTCCACCCATAAGGTATGTCGTGCCGCTTCCAGTACGGGCCACACGTTCGTATAGATACCGAGGAGAACCATGAAATATTCCGCCCGCGTCACCACGCTGGCCGCTGCCCTGCTGTCGGCGAGCCTGATCACCGGCGCCGCCCACGCGCAGCTCGCGCCCGCGGCCCAGCCTGCCGCTACTGCTGCCACTGCTGCCACGGCCCCGGCCGAAGCGCGCAAGGCCAACATCGTCATCATCGGCACCGGCGGCACCATTGCCGGCGCCGGCGCGGCGGCGACCAACACCGCCGCCTACCAGTCCGCCGTGGTCCCGGTCGACAAGATCATCGCCTCGGTGCCGGAGATCTCCAAGGTCGCCAACGTCAAGGGCGAGCAGATCTTCCAGATCGGCTCGGAAAGCTTCAACAACGAACGCCTGCTCAAGCTCGCCAAGCGCGTGTCGGAACTGCTCAAGCAGCCCGACGTCGATGGCATCGTGATCACGCACGGCACCGACACCATCGAGGAAACCGCGTACTTCCTCAACCTGACGCTGAAGAGCGACAAACCGGTGGTGGTGGTCGGCTCGATGCGCCCGGGCACCGCGCTGGGTGCCGACGGCGCGCTGAACCTCTATGACGCCGTGCTGGTCGCCTCCAATCCGGCGTCCAAAGGCAAGGGCACGCTGGCAGTGCTGAACGACGAGATCCACACCGGCCGCGACGTCTCCAAGACCAACACCTTCAAGACCGAGACCTTCCGCTCGCCGTTCGGCCCGCTGGGCTACGTGGTCGAAGGCCGCACCCTGTTCTACCGCCTGCCGGCGCGTCCGCACACGCTGCAGACGCAGTGGGACATCGACAAGATCGACAAGCTGCCCGAGGTGGCGGTGGTCTATGCCTATGGCAACGCCAACCCGGCCGCGGTCGAGGCGGCGGTGAAGAGCGGCGCCAAGGCCATCATCTACGCCGCCACCGGCAACGGCAGCGTCGGCGACTACATGGTCGAGTCGCTCAAGGCCGCGCGCGCCAAGGGCGTGCACATCGTGCGCGCGTCGCGCACCGGCAGCGGCGTGGTGGTGCGCAACGCCGAGCAGCCGGACGACAAGTACGACTGGATCGTCACCGACGACCAGCTGCCGCAGAAGGCGCGCATCCTGATGGCGCTAGCGCTGACGCAGACCAACGACAGCAAGGCGCTGCAGCAGGTGTTCTGGAAGTACTGATGGCGCTGCCGGGCGTTGGCGGCGGGCTCGCCGCCCGTCGCCCGTCCCTGCCCCTCTCCCGCAAGCGGAGAGGGGCGCCGTGCCTCGGTCAAGCACAACGCCCCTGTTCACTGCGCCAGCTGGCCCAGCACCGTACCGCCGAAGGCCTCGATAAACGCCTGCTGGTTGACCCCAACGTTGTGCAGGAACAGCGCATCGACCCCCATCCGCAAATCTTCCGCGAGCCACGCCGCATGCCGCCCCAGGTCCGATGAGATCCGCACTGCGCGATCCATGTCGGCCAGCGTCACCCCCGCCGCGCGCGCCTCGAAATCCGCCGGCATCGCCAGCTCGGCCGCATCGGCACTGTCCAGCAGGTTGGTACGCCACTGGGCATGCGCCAGCGCGCGCGCTGCTTCGTCGCCGGCCTGCGGATCCGCATAGGCCAGCTTGACCTGCACATAGACCGGCCTGGCGCTGCCCGCGGCATCGCGGAAGGCCTCGATGCGGGCGCGCATCGCCGCGCGCTCGCCCGACACCGTGACCAGCCCGTCCGCCCAGCCGCCGGCCCAGCGCGCAGTGGCTTCGGTCAGCGCCGCGCAGAACACCGGCGGGGGCGAGGCCGGCAGCGAGTACAGCCGGGCGCGCTCGACCGTGACCGCGCCGCGGTGGCTGACTTCCTCGCCGCGCCACAGTGCGCGCATGATCTCCACCGACTCGCGCAGCATGGCGTTGCGCCGCGGCTTGGACGGCCACGCGCGCCCGGTGATGTGTTCGTTCAGCGCCTCGCCGCTGCCCACCGCCAGCCAGAAGCGCTCAGGGAACAGCACGCATAGCGTCGCGGCTGCCTGCGCGATGACGGCCGGATGGTAGCGCCCGAACGGGCACGTGACCACGCCCGTGGGGAGCGCTGCCTGCGCCATGACGGCGCCGAGCCAGGTCCAGGCGTGGCCGCTCTGCCCCTGCGCCTCGCTCCACGGATGGAAGTGGTCCGACGCGCTCAGCGCGCCGAAGCCCGCATCGCGCGCCAGCACCGCCAGGCGCAGCAGGTGGTCCGGCGCGAACTGTTCGTGCGAAGCGTGGTAGCCGATCAGCGCCATGGCGGCTCCCCGGTGCGGATGCTCGCGTACGGCTCAGCCCGCATACGCCACCGTCGTCATCAGGGCCAGCGCCGGCTGGCGCGAATCGAGCCGCGTGTGCTGCACCACCACCGGCCTGTCCGCCTCGATCACGCAGGCGTAGTCTGTCGCCAGCGGCACCGGCTCCGGATCGCGCAGGTCGTTGAAGCGCAGATGCAGCGTGCGGCGGGCCGGCACGGTCACGCGGTACGGCCCGGCCGGCTCGCGCTCGGCAAAGAACAGCGTCAGCGTGACGTGGGCCGGCAGGTCGCCGGTGTTGAGCAGGCATGCGGTTTCGTGGCTGGCCAGCTCGCGGCTTTCGTCGCCGCGCGGGCGCGGCAGGTAGCCTTCGGCAATTACCCAGCGTCTTTGTCCGATCGCTTCCATCGTCCCTCTCCCTCCATGGCCGTTTGCCCCGGGTGCTGCTCAGCGGTCCTCGCAACGGCGCATCCAGCGATAGCCGTAGCCGCCCAGCGCAAAGCACGCAGCCCCAGGCGGACTCGGGGCGTAGCCGCGGTCGGCGAACACGTCGCACAGCGCCACGCCGGACAACTCGCCGATGCGGCATTCGACCGCCTCGGCGCCGAGGTTGACCAGCGTCACCGTGGTGCGGCCGTCAAGCGCATAGCGCAGCGCCAGCACCGCCCGGCAGTCGGTCGCGAGAATCGACCAGCGGCCATAGCCGATCTCCGGCATGCCCACCCGGGTGCGCAGCATGCGGCCCACCCGCGCCAGCAGCGAATCGGGCTGCAGCAGCTGCGCGTTGACATTGGTGGTGGCAAAACGCAGCGGCCCGTCGCGGATCACCGGCACCTGCAGCGCATCGGGGGCGGCGGTCGAGAAGCCGCCGTTCTCTTCATCCGACCACTGCATGGCCGTGCGCACCGCGTGCCGTTCTTCCAGCGACAGGTCCTCGCCCATGCCGATCTCCTCGCCATAGCGCAGGATCGGCGTGCCCGGCAACGAAAACAGCAGGGCCTGCACCTGGGCGATGCGCTGCACGTCGCCGTCCAGCATCGGCGGCAGGCGGCGGCGGATGCCGCGGTTGTAGATGCGCATGCGCGCCTCCGGGGCGAAGCAGCGCATCACCTCGTCGCGTTCGGCCTCGCTCAGGCGCTCCAGGTCGAGCTCGTCGTGGTTGCGCACCCACACCGCGTACTGCGCCAGCGCCGGCGGCGCGGGCTGCTCGCGCAGCGCGCGCTCGATCGGCTCGGCCTGGCGGCGCGCCAGCGCCAGGAACAGGTGGTTGTTGAGCCAGAAGTTCGACAGCATGGTCAGCCGGTGCCCGTCGCCGAAGTAATGCGCATACTGCTGCGGCGGCACGTCGACTTCGCCCAGCAGCACCGCGTCGGCGCGGCGCAGCGAGGCATGCCGGCGCAACTCGTCCATCAGCCAGAAGCCGTCGCCGCCATCGGGCGCGGCCCGCGCCAGCTCGATCATGTGCGAGGCGGCATCGACGCGGAAGCCCGAGACCCCGAGCCGCAGCCAGAACGACATGATGTCCTCGATCTCGCGCCGCACCGCGGGATTGGCCAAGTTCAGGTCGGGCTCGTGCCGGTAGAACACGTGGCGGTAGTACTGGCCGGCAGCATCGTCCCAGGTCCAGACATCGTCCTCGACAGTCGGGAAGATCGGCTTGGCCGCGGTCTGCTCCGGCTGGTCGGCCCATACGTAGTAGTCGCGGTATGGCGAATCGCGGTCCTTGCGCGCCGCCAGGAACCACGGATGCTGGTCCGAAGTATGTTGCGCCACCAGGTCGATCA
This sequence comes from Cupriavidus nantongensis, assembly GCF_001598055.1. Classification (NCBI taxonomy): domain Bacteria; kingdom Pseudomonadati; phylum Pseudomonadota; class Betaproteobacteria; order Burkholderiales; family Burkholderiaceae; genus Cupriavidus; species Cupriavidus nantongensis. The sequence goes on from NZ_CP014844.1 coordinate 2,675,106, forward strand.
CCACGCGGATGCCCAGTTCCTCGGCCTTTTCCAGCAGCTTGACCACATCCTCCAAGGTGCCGAAGCGCGCATCGACATTGATATGGTCGACCACGTCATAGCCGCCATCGCGCATCGGCGAACGATAGAACGGCGAAATCCACAGGCAGGTGATGCCGAGCCCGCGCAAGTACGGCAAGCGCGCCGTCAGGCCGGGTATATCGCCCCAGCCATCGCCGTTACTGTCCTGGTAGACGCTGACGTCGACCTGGTAGACGATCGCGTTGCGATACCACAGTGCATTCATGAGGCGGCCTCCACGGGTTGCAGCAGCAGCGCCTGGTCGGACAGCAGTTCGCCGGCAAAGCGGCGCGGCACCGGCACGCCATCGCTGTCGGCCAGCACCTGCCACTGCCCTGCGAGCGCCAGCGTCTGCCGCTGCGCGGAAAAATTGATGCAGGCCACGCGCACGTCGTCGCCATGCCTGCGGCGATAGGCGAGCACCTCCGGCGGCGACGGCAGCTCTTCCCAGCTGCCGCGGCGCAGCGCCGGGCTGGCGCGCCGCTGTGCGATCAGGGCGCGGTACAGGTGCAGGATCGAATCGGCCCGCGCCCTCTGCGTGGCCACCGACAGCTCACCCGCATCGGGCGGAAACGGCAGCCACGGGCGCGCGCCGTCCCAGCCATGCGGCGGCGCCTGCAACCACGGCAGCGGTGCGCGCGAGCCGTCGCGGCCGCCGGGATCGACGCGCTCGTGCGGCAACGTCACGCAGTCCTGCAGGCCGAGCTCTTCGCCCTGGAACAGGAACGGGGTGCCGCGCAGCGTCAGCAGCATCAGCGCCGCGGCGCGGGCGCGGCACAGCGAGCCGCCGTAGCGGGTACGGTGACGCTCGTTGTCATGGTTGGACAGCACCCAGGTCGGCCACGCCTGGGCCGGCTGCAGAAGCGCATCGACCTCGCGGATGCAGGTGCGGAACACCACCGGGTCCCACGGGGCGTCCAGCGGCGGAAAGTTGAACGACAGGTGCAGCTCGTCGCCGGCGCCGTAGTACTGCACCACGGTCGCGGTCGAGCGGATGTTGACCTCGCCCACCAGCACGCGGTGGCCCGGGTAGCTGTCCACCAGCCGCCGGATGCCACGCAAGACTTCGTGGCTGTAGGGATCGTCGTTGAAGTGCGCCAGCGGCTCGCCGGCCAGGCAACGCGGGTGGTCGGCGAAGCTCGGATCCTTGCCGACGCAATGCGCCACGTCGATGCGGAAGCCGTCCACGCCGCGGTCCAGCCAGAAGCGCAGCACGCCATGCATGGCCGCCACCACCTCCGGGTTGCGCCAGTTCAGGTCCGGCTGCTGCGGCAGGAACAGGTGAAGATAGTATTGCCCGGAATGCGCATCCCAGGTCCAGGCGCTGCCGGCGCCGATCGCGGCGCGCCAGTCGTTGGGCTGGTCGCGCCAGATGTACCAGTCGCGCTTCGGATGGTCGCGCGCGCTGCGCGAGGCCACGAACCAGGGGTGCTGGTCGGAGGTATGGTTGGGGACGAAGTCCAGCAGCACGCGCAGCCCGCGCGCATGTGCGGCGTCGAGCAGCGCCTGCATGTCGGCCAGCGTGCCAAACAGCGGGTCGATATCGCAGTAATCGCTGATGTCATAGCCGGCATCGGCCATCGGCGAGCGGAACACCGGCGACAGCCAGATAGTGTCCGCGCCGAGCCAGCAGACATGGTCCAGCCGCGCGGCAATGCCGCGCAGGTCGCCCACCCCATCGCCGTTGCCGTCGGCAAAGGAACGCGGATAGATCTGGTAGACGATCGCATCCTGCCACCACGGCGGCTCGTCGGCCACGGCAGGCAGCGGGTTTTCCGAAACGGGCGTGCGGTCTTCAGCCATAGCGCAGGGTCCGGGCGGGTATGGCCTGCCTGACACGCAATGTCTGTGCCGAATGCTCCGGCGCAGCGCATCGACGCAGCCGGCCGGCAGGCTATGCAAAAAGCACCCGGCCCACCACGCGCCTGGCTGTAAAACCTTCCCGCGCTCGCCCTGCAAGCTCAAGCGCGCTTTGCGCCATGCGGTGTGTTACCGAGCATGGCGGTTAATTGCGTTAATGAAGGCGGAAGCACGCCGGGGCCGGCTTGCGGCCCGCACATGTCACCGGCGCCAGTTATCAGAACATCGCACTGCTCATCAGCGCCTTGGCGACCAGCATGCCCGGTTCGTCCTGCTGGTTTGCTCCGGCGGAGTCGGCATACACCGCCACCTCGGTCACCACCTGGCGCCGGCCACGGCGCACTACCTCGGCAACGGCACGCAGCGCAACGCCCTGCGCGGCAGCCAGGTACTGCACCGAGAGCGAGCTGGTGGCCCCGCCCTTCACCTCGTCAGCACGGGCGCCGGAAGCGGCCGCGGCGGCGCCGGCGATATCGATCAGCGTCGCGATCACGCCGCCGTGGACAGTGCTGCCATGGGTCACATTGGTGGGCAGGTACGGCATGAACAGCTCGACATGATCGGGCGCGAGCTGGTCGAGCCGCACGCCGAGCGCGCGCGCCACCGGCGACGCCATCAGCACGCTATCGACCATGGCGCGCATGCGCGGGTCGACCGCAGCAGTGCCGTCGGTACCGGGCTGGTGGAGTATGGCTTGCAGCATGGCGGCTCCCTGGTCTGGCTTTGCATGCCATGAGCGTAGAAGCCGGCGAACGCTGCCTCAATGACGTCGCAGGTAATCGGTGCGCGGCAGTGAGGCTGGATTGCCGATGCGTTCCGGCCCTGTGGCCGGCATGGCGGTTCGGTGGAACCGGGCGCCTCAGGCCGTATAATGTGCTCCCGCTTCACCGCCCCTTGCCTCTCTGCCCCGACGATGCCGCAGCCGCCCGAATCCCACGCCGTCCACGCCGAACCGGACCCGGGCACCACGGACGCCGCGCTGTCCGAGCGCCCCGACAGCCCCTGCATCGGCATCTGCTCGACGCTGTTCGACGAGGTGTGCCAGGGCTGCGGCCGCACCGCGGCCGAGGTCAGCAACTGGGTATTTTTCAGCGACGAGGAAAAGCGGCGGGTGTGGGAACGCATCACGCGTGAAGGCACCGGCAAGCGTTTCCGCCAGGGGTGAGCCGCGCTCGCCCGCAGCGGGGTCATTCCCCGGACAGGCGCCGCTCCATCGCTTCGACTTCGCGCCGTTCCAGCCGCTGCCGTGCCAGCTTGCGCCAGCTCTCGGCCAGCGGCACCAGCGCGGCCATTTCCTCCAGCGCGGCATAGTCGAGCCGGTCGACATACAGGACCTGCAGCAGACGCTGCAGCGACCAGCCGGGACAGGGCCGCGCCACCAGCTCCAGCATATCGCCCGCGGCCACGTCGCCGGTTTCCAGCACGCGGTAGTACCAGCCCGTGCGCAGGCTCTGCTGCACGGCGCGCGACATGCCCGCATAGCCGAAGCGGTGATTGAGCTTCCAGCACGGCTGGCGCGCCTGCGACACCTCGACCAGCGCCGTGCCCAGCCGGAAGCGGTCGCCGATGCAGACGTCGGCCTCGGTCAGGCCCGTGGTGCTCAGGTTCTCGCCGAAGGCGCCAGGCGTGTCGAGGATGCCGTCGGCCCCGTCGGCTGACGCGCCCTGTTCCCGCAGCGTCAGGCGCCACGCCGGGTAGTGGTCGAAGGCATAGTGGTGCAGCGCCTTTTCCGGGCCGCCGTGGTGGCGCGGATCGCCCTGCCCGTCGCCTTCAAGCCCGGTCGCGGTCACGCGCAGGCGCGCGCGCGTTGCGGCCTTGGCAATGCCGCTGGGTACGCCCTTGGGTCCGAACGGGCGCACGGCGCCGGTCAGCACCGCAGCGAGCGGCACGCGCAGGGGAGTTACGTACTGGCTCATAGTCCGGCCTGCTCCAGCCAGCGCGCGAACATGCGCTCTCCCGCCGCCGCGACGCTGGCGCCGACTTGCGCGGTGCGCGCGCGGATGGTGCGGGGATCGATGCCGGCCTTGCCCAGTTCGACGGTATGGCCGATCAGCCAGGCCTCGATATCGCGTGGCATGACCTCGGGGTGGAACTGCAGCGCCAGCACCTGGTTGCCAATGGCATAGGCCTGGTTCGGTACCGCCGCGGTCGAGGCCAGCAGCTGCGCGCCGGCGGGCAGGTCGAAGGTGTCGCCGTGCCAGTGCAGGACTTCCCATTGCGCCGCGGCCAGCTCGGCCAGCGCCGAATCGTGTCCGGCCGGCGTCGGCGTGACCGGTGCCCAGCCGATCTCGCGCGGGCCGGGGTAGACCCTGGCGCCGGCGGCGCGCGCGATCAGCTGCGCGCCAAGGCAGACGCCGATCAGCTTGCCGCCGGCGGCCAGGCGCTCGCGGATCAGCGCGATTTCCGCCTCCAGCCACGGATAGGCGTCGGTCTCGTAGACCCCGATGGGGCCGCCGAGCACCAGCAGCAGGTCGGCCGGCTCGCTGGCGATGGGGCCAAGGTCGTCGACGCCGGCCTGGAACACCCGCAGCGTGTGCCCGCGCGCGCGCAGGGCGTTGCCGATCACGCCCGCGTGCTCGAAGGCGACGTGCTGGATCACATGGGTGGTACGCGTTGTCATCAGGGGCTCCTGCCGGGATTGAGGGAGAGAAAGGCCCTCATGTTAGCGCCTGGCGCCAACTCCCGGCAGACGACCCGGGCATGACCTCGCCAGTTTGAGAACCTTCCCGGCGAGACATGCGTGGTCCGCGCTATTTTGTCGCAGGCGCCAGCACCAGCGCGCCTGCCGCGCCCTGCTGACCGTGGGCTGCCGCCGGCGGCATGGTGATGTACTCCACCGCCGCCCACTTGCCGATCCAGTCGCGGTAGCGCGGCAGCAGCGCATTGCCGGACTGCCCGGTGGAGTCCATGAAGCGCGACGCCGCCAGGTCGGACAGATCGTAGAGCGCGCGCACGCTGGCCGCATGGGTGTTCTCGAACGGCGCCTTGTCGTCGCGCAGGTTGTGCCGGCCGACGTTGACCGTGTAGGTGTCGCCGCCGGTCGGCACGCGCAGGCTGAACAACGGCGCCAGGTAGCCGACCTTGCCGAACGGCCGGTGCTCGAGCCGCGCCGCGTGGGCCTCGCCCCAGCGCCAGCGCGCGGGATCGTCGCCATAGCGGCGCGACAGGTCCGCCATGGCCTGGCTCCAGGCGTCGGCCACGGCATCGTCGCAGCTCTCGGCCGGGCCGGTATGGGGCCGGTCGCACCAGAACGCGCCCAGCTTGCGCGGATCGTGCAGGATGTTGAGCATGGGCTGCTGCACGTTGCGCTGGTCCCACAGGCGCACGAAGATCGCCTCGCCGGTCTTCTCCTCGAACAGCCGGCGCGAGAGCTCGCGCAGCCATGCGGTCACCACCAGCGGCTCGGCGCGCGCGGGGTCCATGGTGCCGTCCCACTGGCGCAAGGCCTGCAGCAAGGCGCGTTCGCGCGCCGGACGCGCGGCGTCATTGCTGACCGGCGCGGCCAGCAGCAGCGGCAGGACATCGCGCACCGCCAGCGAGACCACGTCCTTCTGGATCGCGGCGAAGCTGTCGAAGCTGTGCTTCGGCGTGGCCGCGAGCAGCGTGCGGATGCGGTCGAAGCGATACGGCACCGTCCATTCGCTGGTGATGAAGTACGGATAGTCGGGCGCGACGATGCGCTGGTTGGCCGTCACGATCACGCCCCCGGCGGGGTTGTACTGGTGCGGCAGCGCCTCGAACGGGATAAAGCCGGTCCAGTCGTAGCGCGCATCCCAGCCCGGGGCGGGCGCCAGGCCCTTGAGGTCGTTGTCGGCGCGGCGCAGCGGCACGCGGCCCGGCGCGTAGAAGCCGATATTGCCGTCGACGTCGGCATAGACGATGTTCTGCTGCGGCGAGTGGAAGTCGCGCAGTGCGTCGGTGAAAGTGTTCCAGTCGCGCGCCTGGTTCAGCCGCAGCCCCGCCACGAAGGTGCGGTCGTCCGGGCGCAGTGCGGTCCACTGGAACGCCACCACGTATTGCGCGCCCAGCGGCGCGGCGGCGCTGGCAAGCGATTCGGCCACGTCGGAAATCACCGGCCCGTGGCGCGTGCTGCGGACTTTCAGCGTCACGTCGGCGGCGCCCTTGACGCGGATGGTCTCGGTGCGGGTCTCGAACACGGCCCAGCCCTGCGGCGTCTGGTACTGGGTGTCGTTGCCCGGTCGCACGCGCTCGAGATACAGGTCTTGCACGTCGGGCGCGGTATTGGTCAGGCCCCAGGCGATGCGGTCGTTGTGGCCCAGCACCACCAGCGGCATGCCGGGCAGCGTCGCGCCGGCCACCTCCAGCCCGGGCGCGCTCAGGCGCGCGAAGTACCACAGCGCAGGCGCCTGCAGCCCCAGATGCGGATCGTTGGCCAGCATCGGCTTGCCCGACTGCGTGTGCGCGCCCGACACCACCCAGTTGTTCGAGCCCATGCCCTCGACATAGCCCGGCGGCGCCTTGTCGGCGACGCTGGCCATCGCGCTCGCCAGCGGCGCCAGCTGCCGGTACAGATGGCCATAGTCCATGGTGCGTACCGGCTGCTCGCCCGGATACGGCGCCAGCAGTTCGCTGATGCGGGCCACCGGCAGCACCTGCGCCAGCCGCATGCGCAGCGTCTCCTGGACCCAGTTGCCGCCCAGGTCCCATGCCATCATGGTCTGCCAGCCCAGTGTGTCGGCCGGTTCCCAGCGCTCGGGCCGGGTGCGCAGCAGCAGGAACTCCGGCGGCAGCGGGCCCTTGCGCTGGTCGATCCATGCGTTGACGCCGTCGGCATAGGCCTGCAGCGCCGCGCGCGCCTCGGGCGACGCCTGCGCGAAGATGGCCTCGGCGTTGCGCCGCACGCCCAGCGTGCGCAGGAACTTGTCGTTATCGAGAGCGGACGGGCCAAGGATTTCCGCGAGCCGCCCCGCGATGATGCGCTTGTTCATCTGCATCTGCCACAGCCGGTCCTGCGCGTGCACGTAGCCCAGCGCGAACCACGCGTCCGCCTTGCTGGCGGCGCGGATATGCGGCACGCCATGGCTGTCGCGGACCACCGTGACCGCATCGCGCAACCCCGCCAGCACCTCGTTGCCCGACACCGGCGGCTGTGCCGCGTGGCGATACCAGACCAACGCGCCGGCTGCGGCGGCCACTGCAAGCCCCAGCAGCACTACCAGCCACCTGGCCAGCCGACCGATCCCGCGCATCGTTGCCCCCCCTTTTGTCGTTGTGATGTTGTTCCGCACATTATCCCGACGAAAAAATGCCCGGACCAGCCGGGCATTTCCTCGCTGATGGCCTGCTTGCCCTAGCGCCCGTCAGGCGGCGGACTTCTTCAGCTGCAGCGACTTGTACTCGAGGAATTCCTCGAGCCCGTACTTGCCGGCTTCGCGCCCATTGCCGGACTGCTTGAAGCCACCGAACGGCGCCTGCATGTTGAACGGCCCGCCGTTGATATCGACCTGACCGGTGCGGATGCGGCGCGCCACGCGGATCGCGCGCGCCTCGTCGCCGGACCACACGCCGCCGCCCAGGCCGTAGATGCTGTCGTTGGCAATGCGCACCGCGTCTTCCTCGGTGTCATAGCAGATGATCGACAGCACTGGCCCGAAGATCTCTTCCTGCGCCACTGTCGCACGCGGCTCGACGTTGCCGAGCACGGTCGGCTTGACGTAGAAGCCCTGGTCCAGCCCTTCCGGGGTCTCGGGGCCGCCGGCCACCAGCTCGGCGCCCTCTTCCAGGCCGCGGCGGATATAGCCGGTCACGCGGTCCTTCTGCACCGCAGAGATCAGCGGGCCCAGCTTGCTGGTTTCCTGCAGCGGATCGCCCAGGGTAAAGCCCGCCACCACCTTCTGCGCGATCGCCTTGACTTCGTCGTAGCGGGCGCGCGGCACCAGCATGCGCGTGTGCGCCGAGCAGGTCTGGCCGGAGTTGAGGAAACAGGCGTTGATGGTGCCCTTGACCGCTGCCGGCAGGTCGGCATCGTCCAGGATCACCGAGGCCGACTTGCCGCCCAGTTCCAGCGCGACACGCTTGACGGTCTGTGCCGCCAGCTCGGACACGCGCTTGCCGGCGCGGGTCGAGCCGGTGAACGACACCATGTCGACTTCCGGATGGCTGGCCAGTACCTCGCCCACCACCGGGCCATAGCCGGTCACCAGGTTGAACACGCCGGGCGGCAGCCCCGCGGCCTCGATCACCTCGGCCAGCACGAAGGCATTGAGCGGCGCCACCTCGGACGGCTTGAGCACCACGGTGCAGCCCGCGGCCAGCGCCGGCGCCACCTTCAGCGTGATCTGGTTGAGCGGGTAGTTCCACGGCGTGATCGCGCCGACCACGCCCACCGGCTCGCGCACCACCAGCGAGTTGCCGACTTCTTCCTCGAAGCGGAACTCTTCCAGCAGCCTGGCAGCCTGGCCCCAGTTGTAGACCGGGCCGCCCACCTGGATCGCGCGTGCCAGCTTGATCGGCATGCCGACTTCGCCGGCGATCAGCTGGGCCAGTTCTTCGCTGCGCGCCTTCAGCCCTTCGGCGATCCTGGCGATATAGCCGGCGCGCACTGCCGGCGGCGTGGCCGACCAGCCGTCGAAGGCCGCGCGCGCGGCCTGGATGGCGTCTTCGGCGTCGCGGGCCGAGCCCTCCGGAATAGTCCCCATCACCGCTTCGGTGGCGGAATGAATGACGTCGATCTTGCCGGTGCCGTGGGGCGCGACCCACTTGCCGTTAATAAAGAGTTTGTCTCGTTGTTGCATGGCCACAGTTCTCGGTTTGGTGAATTGGCGATTGCAATTTTTTGTTACTTTTATGGTGCACGCACATTGTAGAGCGGATTCCCGCCTATGTTATGGCGCTGCGGAAAATGGCGCCGGCCGCGCCTGCCGCCTGGCACAAGAACCTGGCGATAATCGGCCGCGGGTGACAGACGGGAGACACGCGACTCGTTGACTGGGGAAACCCGCCACGGCGCGCGCACATAACAAGACTAAGGGGGCGAGGCATGGTCGATCCGATCTACCGCAAGACGGAGGCGGGGCAGGACGAAATCCGCAGCCGCGCGCGCAAGCTGGACCACAAGCTGCGCGCACTGCTGCTGATGGTCAACGGCGAGCGCCGCGAACAGGCCTTGCTGGCGCAGGTGGCGGGCATGGGGATCGGCCCGGAGGCGATGGCGACGCTGCTGGCGCAGGGGCTGGTGGAAGCCGTTGCCGAGCCGGCACAGCCATCCGCCGCCGCGCCGCAAGAACTCGCACATGTCGCGCCACCGGCTGCCGACACCAACCTGTTCTCGGTCTACGCGATGCGCCATGCGCCGGTGGCAGAGGCAGCGGCGCCGCCGCACACCAGTGCAGCCGGCGTCCACTCGCCCGCCGAGGTCCAGGCATACCAGCGCCTCTACCATTTCTATACCGACGTGATCGGGCAGCATCTCGGGCTGCGCGGCTACATGCTGCAGGTGAAGGTGGAGAAAGCCGGCGACCTGCCCGCGCTGATGGCGCTGCGCGAGCCGCTGCACGCGGCGCTGCTCAAGGCGCGGGGCGAGATCACCGCCCGCGCCATCACGGCGCAGCTGGACCAGGTCCGCGACGGCAGCGCCGCCTGACACGCCACGCCAGACAGCAAAAAGGCCGCCCGCAGGCGGCCTTCAGCATGCAGCGGGGTGCGGCGCTCAGCCGTCGATGCCCTGCGACTGCAGGTACTCGTCGTAGGTACCCAGGTAGTCGGTCAGCGTGCCGTCGGTGCGGATTTCGATGATGCGCGTGGCCAGTCCGCTGACGAACTCGCGGTCATGCGAGACGAAGATCAGCGTGCCCTGGAACTTGTCCAGCGCGATCTGCATCGACTCGATCGATTCCATGTCCATGTGGTTGGTCGGCTCGTCCAGCGCCAGCACGTTATGCCGGCCCAGCATCAGCTTGCCCCAGATCATGCGGCCCTTCTCGCCGCCGGACAGCACCTTGACGTTCTTCTTGATGTCGTCGGCCGAGAACAGCAGGCGGCCAAGCGTGCCGCGCAGCGAGGTCTCGTCGTCGCCGGCCTGGGTCCACTGGCTCATCCAGTCCATCACGTCGCGGTCTTCCGGGAACTCCTCGTAGGTGTCCTGCGGCATGTAGCCGACGTTGGCGTTCTCGGCCCACTTGACCGTGCCGCGGTCGACCTCGACGCCGCGCTGCACGCCGGTCTGCACCGCGCCGTTGAGCAGGCTGCGCAGCAGCGTGGTCTTGCCCGCGCCGTTCTCGCCGATGATTGCCACCCGCTCGCCGGCCTGGATCGCCATCGACAAATTGTCGATGATCTTGCGGTCGTAGCTCTTGGTGATGCCTTCGACCTCGACCGCCAGGTTGTGCAGCTTCTTCTCGAATTCGAAGCGGATGAACGGGTTCTGCCGCGACGACGGCTTGATGTCCTCGACCTTGATCTTCTCGATCTGCTTGGCGCGCGAGGTTGCCTGGCGGGCCTTGGACTTGTTGGCCGAGAAGCGGCGCACGAAGTCCTGCAGTTCGCTGATGCGCTCCTTGGCGCGCGCGTTGGCGGCCATCTGGCGCTCGCGGGCCTGCATCGACGCTTCCATGTACTCGTCGTAGTTGCCCGGGTAGACCTTGAGCGTGCCGTAGTCCATGTCGGCCATGTGGGTGCAGACCGAGTTCAGGAAGTGGCGATCGTGGGAAATGATGATCATGGTGGAGTTGCGCTCGTTGAGCACAGTCTCCAGCCAGCGGATGGTGTTGATGTCGAGGTTGTTGGTGGGCTCGTCCAGCAGCAGCACGTCCGGGTTCGAGAACAGTGCCTGCGCCAGCAGCACGCGCAGCTTCCAGCCCGGCGCCACGTCGCTCATCGGGCCCTGGTGCTGCGCGGTGGGGATGCCCACGCCCAGCAGCAGCTCGCCGGCGCGCGCCTCGGCGGTGTAGCCGTCGTATTCGGCGTACTTGGCCTCGAGCTCGGCGGCCTTCATGTAGTCTTCGTCGGTCGCTTCGGGGTTGGCGTAGATCGCGTCGCGCTCCTGCGCGGCGGCCCACATCTCGGTGTGGCCCATCATCACCACATCCAGCACGCGCATGTCTTCATAGGCGAACTGGTCCTGGCGCAGCTTGCCCAGGCGGATGCCCGGCTCCAGCATGACGTTGCCCGACGACGGCTCGAGGTCGCCGCCCAGGATCTTCATGAAGGTGGACTTGCCGCAGCCGTTCGCGCCGATCAGGCCGTAGCGGTTGCCCTCGCCGAACTTGACCGAGATATTCTCGAACAACGGCTTGGGGCCGAACTGCATGGTGATGTTTGCGGTAGAAAGCACGTCTTGAACCTTGTCTGGAGATGGTGGCGCCGCGGCGCGGGCCGGAAGGATTCCGGCAGCCATGGCCGGCGTTGCGGCACGGGCCACGCCGGCTTCATGCGAGAACCCGGCAGGAAATCAGGAAATAACCGCGCATTCTATCATCCGGACGCATTCCTTGCGACCGGCGCGCGCGGTGGCGAAGCCGCTGACTCAGGCCAGCGGGGGCAGCACCGGGTAGCCCGAGAACGCCATGCTGAAGCCGTCGGCGCGTGCCGACAGCCGCACCTGCGCCCCGACCGGCAGCGTCAGCTTGCGTGCGCAATGCCCGAACGGCAAGCCCGTCAGTACCGGCACCGGCAGCTGCTCGCGCAGGTAGGCCACCACGGCGTCCATGTCGTAGCCGTTGTCGTAGTCGGTGACGCGGTAATTGGAGAAATCGCCCAGCACGATGGCGCGCTGCGCACCCAGCACGCCGGCCTGCTGCAGCTGCACCAGCATGCGCTCGACCCGGTAAGGGGGCTCGTTGATGTCTTCCAGAAACAGCACCCCGCCCTGCACCTGCGGCATGAACGGCGTGCCCAGCAGGCTGCACAGCATCGCCAGGTTGCCGCCCCACAGCGTGCCCTCGACGCTGCCGGAGAACGGCTGGCCGCCGGACTGCGGCGCGGCGATGTCGACGCGATAGGCCGGGTTGCGCAGGATGCCCTCGAAGTGCTCCCACATATAGGCGTCGACGCCTTCGGCGCCGAAGTCGGCCAGCAGCATCGGCCCGGCAAAGGTGACGCCGCCGGTGGCCGCCAGGTAGGCCAGCTGGAACGCGGTGAAGTCGCTGTGGCCGACGATGGGCGTGCCGCTGGCGCGCGCCTGCCCGGCGATGCGGGCAAAGTCGACCTGTGCCAGCAGGCGCGCGATGCCGTAGCCCCCGCGCACCGCCAGCGTCAGTTCATGCGGCACGCCGGTGCCGATCGCGTGCAGGTCGGCCAGCCGCTCGGCGTCGGTGCCGCCGAAGCGCAGGTAGCGCCGCGCCAGCACGTCGGGGTTGGTGGTGTGGTAGCCGTGCTGCTTGAGCCAGGCAACGCCGCGCGCGGCGACGGCGACATCGTGCGGATACCCGGACGAGGCGATCAGTCGGACTTCGGTATGCGGCCTGCTGTGCGGCGTGCTCATGCTTCAGTGTCTTGGTTCTGGTCGGGTGCGGCAGCCGGGGCGGGCTGGCGTGCTGCCTTCTGTGCTGCCTTCTGTGCCGCCTTCTGCGCGCGGCGGCGGGCGCCGAAGAAATCCTTCAGCATCTGGCCGCAGTCATCGGCCAGCACGCCGCCGGTAATGCTGGTCTGGTGGTTGAGCTGGGCCTGCTCGAACAGGTTGACCACGCTGCCTGCCGCGCCGGTCTTCGGATCGCTGGCCCCGAACACCACATGGCGCAGCCGCGCGTGCAGGATCGCGCCGCTGCACATGGCGCACGGTTCCAGCGTCACGTACAGCTCGCACTCGGGCATGCGGTAGTTGCCGATCACCTGGGCGGCGGCGCGCAGCGCCTGCATTTCGGCGTGCGCCGACGGATCGACCGAGCGGATCGGCAGGTTGTGGCCGCGCGCGATGATGGTGTCGTTCCAGACCACCACGGCGCCCACCGGCACCTCGCCCGCGGCTTCGGCCAGGCGGGCCTCTTCGAGCGCGGCGCGCATGTAGCGCGCGTCGCGCTCGGCGGCTTGCGCCGGATCGTCCGGCAGCGCGCGCGGGGCGCGCAGCGGCAGCGGTGGCGGCGAAGGCGGTGAAGCCGGTGCAGGCGGCTGCGTCATCGTCGCCGGCTCAGTCCTGCGCGGGCAGCTGCGCCGGGGCGCTGACCTCGGCCCAGCAGTTGGGCGTTTCGAACAGCACCAGCCTGGTCAGTTGCAGCTGGTGGCCGAAGCAGTCCTTGAACACCGGCGCCAGGATATCGAACGCCACCTGGGCCAGGTTCTCGACCGTCGGGATCGCATCCAGCACCACGGTCTTGTGCCCTTCCATCGATTGCAGGAAGTTCAGCAGCGCGGTGTCGCCGCGGTAGATCAGGAAGGCGTGGTCCCACTTGCTGACCAGGTGCTCGTTAGCGAGCGCCTTGATGTCGCCGAAATCCAGGATCATGCCGTCATCCGACGCGCCCTCGCGGTGCAGCACCTCGCCCGACAACGTCAGGTCCAGTCGATAGCGGTGGCCGTGGATATTGCGGCACTGCCCGCAGTGATTGGGGATGCGGTGGCCGGAGTCGAACTCCAGCCGGCGGGTGATGGAAACTTGTTTGCTCATGTGTACCGGCGCCGGTGCCGGCGGCCTGCGTTGAAGCGGACGCCGCGCGTGCGTCCGAAGCCTCTATTGTGGACTGAATTGCCTGCGTGGTGATGGCCTTGTACGCCCCGCTGCCGCACGCGGGGCGAGCGGCCGCCCCGACCGCTCAGCGGATGCCCAGCAGCTTGTGGGTCTGCAGCGACAGCCGCCACTGCGGGTGGCGCTGGCAGAAGGCCACCGCGGCGGCGGTATTTTCGCGCGCCAGCGGACCGTCCATGGCCTGCACCAGGAAATGGCGGAAATCAAGCTTCTCGTATGCGGCGAAGTCCTGCCCTTGCTGCGGGATCACCACCTTCAGCTCGTCGCCGCGCGTGACCACCAGCTCCGAGCCCATCTTGGGGCTGACGCAGACCCAGTCGATGCCAGGCGGCACGGCGATGGTGCCGTTGGTCTCGATCGCGATCTCGAAGCCCTGCGCGTGCAGCGCGTCGATCAGCGGCGCGTCGAGCTGCAGTAGCGGCTCGCCCCCGGTGCAGACCACCAGCGGCTTGCCGCCGGCGCCCTGCGGCCACTCCGACGCGACCACCGCCGCCAGTTCTTCGGCGCTGCGGTACTTGCCGCCGCGCGTGCCATCGGTGCCGACGAAATCCGTATCGCAGAACTGGCACACCGCGCTGGCGCGGTCCTGCTCGCGGCCGCTCCACAGGTTGCAGCCGGCAAAGCGGCAGAACACCGCGGCGCGGCCGGCGTTGGCGCCTTCGCCCTGCAGCGTATAGAAGATTTCCTTGACGGCGTAAGTCATGCGTGGGGTCGTTCTCGGACCGTAAACGGTGGTTCGCAGCGGTTCGGCAGCGCTTGCTGGCCGGGGTTCAGTAAAGGATGGGCAGGGCCGGAGCCGGGCCGCGCGCCCTGTGCTCGCACTGGCGCGCGGTCGCGCCCTCGATGGGGACCGAAACGTATCGATCGGGGCGGCTGTGCTGGCAGCGCGGGTGCTGCCGGGTGGTGCAGTTCTGGGCTGTCCGGGGCTGCCTGGCCTGTCGCAGGCTGCGCCCGGCACGGGGCCGGACGTGCCGCAAGTATACCAGAGGCCCCTGGGTTTCCGCTTGGCCGCCGCTGGCCGTCATCCTGATTTAACATAGCCAGCCACCGCCCCCGCAATCCTGCAATCCTGCCCAGCCCGCGCCCACATGAACGCGCCGTTTCCTCTCCGCACGGAATGCCCGCCCGGTGCCTGCATCTGCGGGCGCGAAGCGCTGCTGAGCGACCCCGATGCCGACCTGCGCGTGCTGCGCCTGACGCGCGCCGAGGAAAAGCGGCTGGTCGAACGGCTCGAGAACCTGACCAGCCTGGCCGAGCTGCAGCGGATGGAGGGCCTGATGCAGGCCCAGCTCGGCATCGTGCTGAGCATCACGCCCAGCGCGCGCGGCGTGCGCACCGTGCGCGGCATCAGCATCCAGGTGCTGGAGCAGCCCGGCCTGTGCCGCAAGATCCGCCAGTCGATCCCGTCCGCGATCCGGCGCAGCATGGAGGCGCATCCGGAGATCGCCTACGCGATCGTCGATGCGCACGACCTGCTCGGCGGGACCTGAGCGCGCCGCTCAGCCGTTGCTGTCGGCCAGCCGCAGCGCGTGTTCGCGCACATCCGACGGCCAGTCCGCAATCTGCCGGGCGAACCCTTCCAGGTCGTTGGCGAACAGCGCCCGGCTCGCCTCCTCGAAGCCGGCCAGGTCGCCGGCAATCGCCACCATGAAGTGATACGCACGCTCGCTGGCGGCGCGGCTGCGGTCCCTGCCGGCGTGATCGCGGCGGGCCTGCTCGACCAGCTTGCGCAGCGCCACCGACGCGCCGCCCGGCTGCGCGGCCAGCCATTCCCAGTGGCGCGGCAGCAGCGTCACCTCGCGCGACACCACGCCGAGCTTTGGCCGGCCCCGGCCGCGCGGTTCGGCCGCTTCCGGGGCATCGTCCCCCTCGCCGCCCTCTCCGGCCGCCGGCTGCAGCGTGGCCAGTTGCGCCGCGCGCACGGCCGAGCGTTCGACGATCTCATGTTCGGTGCCGCTGGTATCCAGGTCGATCGAGCGGCCGGTGCTGTCGTCGAATACCAGCACCGGCCCGGCCGCGCCGTGGTCCAGGGCGCGTCTTAGCGCCAGCGCGTTGTCCGGCAGCGGACCCGAGGCGATACGGCGGTGGCCGTCGAAGGTGGTGAAGTGATGAGGCGTCGGCGCGGTCATGGCAGGTCGGCGAAAGAGAAACAGGAACATCGCCAAATATTACCCGGATAAAATAAGAAGTCAATATTACCCGGGTGATTTATGTCGATCCTGTCATCCGGGTGTAGGACCGCGCCCGATACCTGCGCCGGCATCACTGACCTATCACTGAGACATAGGCAAGAACAAGCGGAGGTCGGGCGGCATGACGATTTCATACTGGGCAGCCGGGACTACCCTTTCCAGCCCGCCCCTGGACGGCGACGCGCGCTGCGACGCCTGCGTGATCGGCGCGGGCATCGCCGGCCTGTCGGTCGCCTATGAACTGGCCGCCGCCGGACAAGCGGTGATCGTGATCGATGCGGACGGGCCTGGCGCGGGCGAGACCGGCCGGACCACCGCGCACCTGATGACGGCCTTCGACGATTATTTCTTCTACATCGAGCGCCACCTCGGGCACCAGGCGGCACGGCAGGTGGCCCAGAGCCACGCGGCGGCAGTGTCGCGGATGGAGTCGATCTGCGCTGCCGAGGCCATCGACTGCGACTTCCGGCGTGTCGACGGCTTTCTCTTTGCCGAATCGTCCGAGGGCGAGGACCTGCTGTCCAAGGAACTGGATGCCGCGCACCGCGCCGGCCTGGACGACGTCGAGCGGGTCAGCGACGTGCCGACCGGCAAGGTCACGCTGCGCTCGGCGCTGCGGTTCCCGCGGCAAGGGCAGCTCCATCCGCTGAAGTACCTGGGCGGCCTGGTCGAAGCGATCCAGCGCCGCGGCGGCAAGATTTACGGCAAGACCCGCGCCATGGAGGTCGAAGACGGCCGGCCCGCCACGGTGCGCACTGCCAGCGGCGCGCGCATCGAGGCCGGCAGCGTTATCGTCGCCACCAATACGCCGTTTATCGACCGCTTTGCCATCCATACCAAGCAGGCCGCGTACCGGACCTTCGTGGTGGGCATGAAGGTGCCGCGCGGCAGCATGCCGCTGTGCCAGTTCTGGGACACGCTCGATCCCTACCATTACGTACGCATCGCCGGCGACCTCGACGACGGCTACCAGCTGCTGATCAGCGGCGGCGAAGACCACAAGGTCGGCCAGGCCGACGATGCCGGGCAGCGCTTCGCCAGGCTGGTCGACTGGACCCGCCAGCGCTTCCCGGTGGTCGACGAGCCCGTGTTCGCATGGTCGGGCCAGGTGATGGAGCCGGTCGACGGGGTCGCCTTTATCGGCCGCAACCCCGGTGATACCAACGTTTATGTCGTCACCGGCGATTCCGGCAACGGCATGACCCACGGCGCGATTGCCGGCATGCTGGTCCGCGACCAGATCACCGACCGCACCAATGACTGGGCCGATCTCTACGACCCGTCGCGCAAGTCGGTGACGGCGGTGGTCGAGTACGCGCGCGAGAACGCCAATGTGGTGGCCCAGTACGTCGACTGGCTCGGCAAGGACGACGGCGTCGCGCTCGATGCGATCGCCCCGGGCGCGGGGCATGTGGTCAAGGCCGGCGGCCGCCACGTGGCCGCGTTCCGCGATGCGGATGGCGGCCTGCACACCTTCGACGCCACCTGTCCGCACCTGAAATGCCTGGTCCAGTGGAACAGCCTGGAGCAATCCTTCGATTGCCCTTGCCATGGCTCGCGCTTCGGCGTCGATGGCTCGGTGCTGCATGGTCCGGCGAAAGGTGGCCTGGAACCCGTCGACGTGACACGGGACGACCAGCGCCATCATTGAACGGGGAGGCACGCCGCGCCGGCGCTGCAATGGCGTTGCGATGGCGCGGCGAACGCGAGGGCGTGAATGCGCCCTGAACGTCAAAGGAGTCGCCATGCTTACTCCCGCCAGCATTGCCAAGCACCCGATCCATCCGATGCTGATCACCATCCCCATCGGCTTGTGGATCTTTTCCTTTGCCTGCGACCTGATCCGCTATTTCGGCGGCGACAGTCCCAACTGGCCGGTGGTGGCGCTCTATGCCATGGTCGGCGGCATCATTGGCGCGCTGATCGCGGCCGTGCCCGGCCTGATCGACCTGCTGTCGCTGCCCAGCGGCATCCGCCGCATTGCGCTGCTGCACATGGGCATCAACCTGACCGTGGTCGTGCTCTATGTGATCAACGCCTGGTGGCGCATGCGTGGGGCCGGCGTTGGCGCGATCGTGCTGTCGGCGCTCGCCATCGGCCTGCTGGCGGTGTCCGGCTGGCTGGGCGGCAAGATGGTGCATGTCCATGGCGTGGGCGTGCAGACGCCGCCGGCACCGCTGCGGTGACGCGGCAACGCCTTACAGCAGGTCGCGCAGCTTGTAGTACCACATCCCCAGCACCAGCGCGGGGGTCCTGAACAGCGCGCCGCCCGGGAAGCGGTGATGCCGGATGCGGGTAAAGACATCGAATCTCGACGCATCGCCGCACATCGCGTCGGCGATCAGCTTGCCGGCCATGCCGGCAAATGACAGCCCGTGGCCGGAGAACCCCTGCGCATAGTAGAGGTTGCTGCCGATGCGGCCCAGGTCGGGCGCCCGGTTCATGGTGATGTCCACAAACCCGCCCCAGGAATAATCGATATTCAGGTCCGCGGTCTGCGGAAACACCTGCAGCATGCGCGCGCGGATGCGCTGCACCAGGTTACCGGGCGGGCGCGCGCTGAAGGTCTCGCCGGCACCGAACAGCAGGCGGTTGTCGGCGCTGAGACGGAAATAGTCGACGATCAGGTTGTTGTCGGATACCGCGACCCGGCTCGGCATCAGCGCGGCGGCACGTTGCGCATCCATCGGCTCGGTCGCGATCATGTACGTGCCCACCGGCATGATGCGCGCCGCGATTTCCGGCGCCAGGTGATCGCCGAACTCGCCCAGGTAGACGTTGCCCGCCAGCACCACCTGCCGGCACCGCACTTCGCCCTCGGCCGTCTTCACCACCGGCGCGTGGTCGCGCTCGACGCGATAGGCGGCGGAATTCTCGTACACCTCGACACCCTGCCGCCGCGCCGCAGCGCCCAGCCCCAGGCAGTACTTGAGCGGATGCAGGTGGCCCGAGTGCGGGTCATACGCCCCGGCGACAAAGCGGTCGCTGGCGACATGGCGGCCAAGGTGCGGGCGCTCGACCCATTCGAGCGGATAGTCATAGCGCTCGCGCATATGGCGCACCCAGCGGCGCAGGCCGTCGACCTTGTGCGCCCTCGGCGCCAGCGTCATGTAGCCGCGCACGTGGTCGCAGGCGATGCCGTAGGTGGCGATGCGCTGCTCGAGCAGGCGCATGCCCTCGACCGATGCATTCCAGGCCGCCTGCGCGACCTCGGCCGGGCACTGGCGCTCGATCGCGCCCTCGCCCTCGGCGCCGAAGCCGACGATGGCCTGGCCGCCATTGCGCCCGGAAGCGCCCCAGCCGATCCGCTGCGCCTCGAGCAGCGCAACGTGGAAGCCACGCGCGGCCAGTTCCAGCGCGCACGACAGCCCGGCATAGCCGCCGCCCACCACGCACACCTCGGCCTCCGTGCGTCCCTGCAGCGGCGGGCTCGGCGCCGGCCGCGCGACGCTCGCCTCGTAGTACGAGTTTTCGATCACGCCCAGTTCTTTTTGCAGCAGCCCCGACATCGCCTTCGGCTCCGGTTGCGCCTGGCCCGTACCTACGGCACGCGCACGTTGACGAACTGCCAGGGGTCTTCGTCGCCCGCTTCCGGATACAGCGGCGAGTGCTGCCTCAGCGGCGTCCAGTCGCCATAGACGCCGACCAGCTCGCCCAGGTAGGGCCGCGCGACGCGCAGCACGGTCTCGTAATCCAGGTCGTCGGGCTCGACCACGCCCGCGCGCGGATGCTCCAGCGCCCACACCACGCCGCCCAGGATGCCGGCGACCACCTGCAGGCTGGTAGCGGTGTTGTGCTCCACCAGTTGCCGGGCCTGGTCCGTGGTCAGCCTGGAGCCGTACCAGTAGACGCCGCGCGCATTGCCCATCAGCAATACCCCGAGCTCGTCCATACCGGCGACGATGTCGTCGCGCAGGATGCGCTGGTGGTCCTGCTTGCGCCCGCCGTTGCCCATCAGTTCGTCGATCGACAGCAGCGCGTCGTCGCAGGGACGGTAGGCATAGTGCACGGTCGGCCGGTAGACGACTTCGCCGCTGTCGCGCAGGGTCAGGTGGTCGGCAATCGAAATCGATTCGCCGTGCGTGATCAGGTAGCCGTGGTAAGGGCCGCCCAGCGGCGTCCAGCTGCGCACGCGCGTGCCGAATCCCGGACGCGTCAGGTACACCGCCGCATCCGAGCCGAACCCGTGCCGCTTCGCATCCGCGGGCCAGTGCCGCTCGTGCGTGCCCCAGCCCAGCTCCGCCGGCTGCATCCCTTCCTCGATAAACGCGTCGACCGACCACGTATTGACGAACTCGTTGGCCGCCTTGCGCCGGTCGCCCACCTGCGTGTCCTGCTCGGCGATATGGATGACGCGGATCTCCAGCTGCCGCGCCAGTGCCGCCCAGTCCTCGAAGCTGGCCGGCGCTTCATGGTCGACGTCGTTGTCCGCCGCGATATTGACCAGCGCCTGCTTGACCAGTGCCGACACCAGCCCGGGGTTGGCGCCCTGGGTCAGGATCGCGGTGGGGCCGTCGCGCTTGTCGAGGCGGAACGCCAGCACGCCTTCGCGCAGCGCATAGTTGCTGCGGCGTGACAGCGGCGCGGCCGGGTCCGTGGCACCGCCCGCCCATGGCTCGATCGAGGTATCCAGGTACAGCGCGCCGTGCTCCCAGCAGTAGCGCACCAGCGCCTCGCTCGAGACATTGACCGACAGGTTCAGCACGAAGTCGCCCGCGCCGACGAGGTCCTGCAGCACCTGCTTGTAGTTCTCTTCGGTCAGCGCCTTGGTCACCACGCGGATGCCATAACCCTGTGCAACCGAGAGATCGTTGCCCGCCGGACAGATCACGGTGATCTGCCCCGGCGTGATGTCGAGATGGCGCAGCAGCACCGGCAACGCGGAACGCGCGATGCTGCCGAAACCGACGACCAGCATGCGGCCGCCAAATCCGCCGAATTTCTTGAACGTGGTTGCCGGGGCGTCCATCGCAGGCTCCAGAGAAACCCCGCCGTTGCGGAGATGACTTCTATCTCTCATAAGCAATCGGTATGCCCGTGCCCGGGAGTCGCCGCAGGCGCAGCGATATACCGCGCGCCACTGCCGCGCACGCGGGCCGATGTGGCCTCAGGTAACTATTGCCGGCCCACACCGGCAAACCTTGCAACCGTGTGCGCGCCAGCATGCGCGCCGGGCTGGAACGCCCCTTGCGGCTACCGTGCTTCCAATGCAAGGAGACGACGATGAAAGCTCGGACATGGATGATGGCGTGGCTTGCCTGCACGGCGCTGGCAAGCGGTGCGGCAGTGGCGCAGGGCGCCGGCGGTGCTGGCGGTGCTGGCGGTGCTGGCGGCGGCTCGGGCGGCAGTTCCGGCGGCGGCAGCGCCGGCACGGGCCCGTCGGGAACGACCGGCACGCCGGGCAGCCCGGGTACGCCCGGCACCGGCACCAGCATGACCGATGGCGGCGGCAAGGCTGCCAGTGGCGACACGCACGGCAGCTCGCGCTCGTCGGCCGGCAAGCGGCACGGCACCGACGCGGGCGCCGGCCGCGCGGCGGGGGCATCGGGCGTGGCCGCGCCATCCGGCTCGACCGGCTCACCGTCCGTGACCGGGTCGGGAACCACGCGTAGCGGCGGAATGGACGCGCCGAGCACGGGCACGGGCGGTACCGGCACGACCGGGCCGTCGGGTGGTGCGCCTGGAACCGGCATGGGCCGCTGAGCGCGCTGACTGAGCGCGCCAACTGACGGGACAGCAGCACGGGCGCGGCGCCGCCGTCTAGAACGGCGCCGCGAACGTCAGCCGCACGCCCTGCTGCAGCCCGCCCATGCCGACCATCACGTTGTAGTCGAGTCCAAACGTCATCGAGCGCGTGCGCAGCTTGCCGCCCAGCCCCAGCTGCAGGCGGTCGCGCCCGTATGGCGCGTTGACCACCGTGTAAGCAGGGCCGGTGCCGGCAAGGTCCGCGTACGCCAGCCCGGCCCCGCTCTGGCCGCTGAAATCATGCTGGTACTCCAGCCGCGCGAACGGCAGGAACAGCCCCCATCGCGTCGAGGTGGCGTATTCCGTGCGCAGCCCGAGCGTGCCGGACACCGTGGTCACGGTCTGGCCGAAATACTTCAGCGCGCTGAAGCCGGCGCCGGTCTCGGTGAACGGATCGAGCGTGCTGTCGGACACCGAGAGCCGTCCGTACGGCGAGACCAGCCAGGCCTCGCTCCGATACTCGTATCCCGCCGACAGCGAGGCAAAGATCTGGTGTCCGTCGCGCTTGCCGTAGGCGAACGCGCTTTCGTCGCCCACCCAGCGGCGCGAATCGAAACTGAGCGAGCCGTAGCCGGCGACGCCGTCGATAAACAGCGACGGCTGCGGCCGGTAGCTGCCGTACAGCGCGGCGCTGAAACTGTCCGCCGTGCTGCGCGTGCCGGCCGAGCCGATGTCGGTGCTGTCGCGGCCATAGCCGAAGCCGATGCCGAGCGTGAGCTGGTCGGAGAAGCGATAGTCGGCCCCGGCGGTCACGCCACCCGTGGTGAAGCGGAAGCCCGAGCGCTGCGTGCCCGCATTGGCGAAGCCGAAATCGACGGTGCCCGCGGTCCAGAACGCCAGGCGCGCGTCGTCGGTGTCGTCCGCGCCAGCCGCGTCGGCGCCGCTGCCGGGGTCAGCGCCGCCGGGCAGGTCCGGGGCGTTGCCGGTGCCAGCGCCGGGCTCGCCGGTCGCGCGCGCGGCACGGGAGCCGGTCGCGGGGTCGGGCCCGCGTCCGCGCTGGCCTGCCGAGGCCGTGCCGCGCAGGCAGGCATCGCGCGCGGCGAAGCCTTCGACCGCCTGGCAGCGCTCCGGGTCCGCCTGGGCGCGCGGCATCACCACCGAGATCTGGTTGCCTGACGGCGCCCTGCCCTTGCCGTGCAGCGCCTCCAGGCGCTGGTTGTAGTTGGCGATCTGCGCGGTGGCGAAGCGCCGCGCCGCCTGGATCTGGGCATTGACCAGCCCCACCACGTCAGGGTCGGTGGACGGATCCCGGCGCGCCGCCACGGCCACCTGGATCAGCGCCGGCGACGACGTCGCCACGGCATTGCTGAGCGTATAGGTCACCACCGCGGTGCCGGCGAATGTCGCCGCCGGGACGAAGTTAACGGTGTAGGCGGTGGCGGCGGGCTGCTTGCTGTCGGCGGCCGGCGTCTTCGGCGCGGCGCCGGCGACGGTGGCGGTGCCGGCCTCGGCGGGCACCACCGATACGATCGCGGCGCCGGTAAACGGCCCGCCGCTGGCACCCTCGGTCACGTCGACATCGACGGGCCGGCCCGCCAGCGTCGACACCTGCTTCTGCGCCACCGGCACCGGCACCGCATTGACCGTGACGGTCACCGGCACCGGCGCCGAGGTCCCCGCGCTGTTGACCAGCGCATACGTGAACGTGATCGGGCCCGACGCGGTCGGCACCGGCGTATAGACGATGTCCAGTCCGTTCACCACGGCGCTGCCGCTGCCCGGTGGCGTGACGATATTGACGCCGGAGAAGGGACCGTTGGCGGCGTTGGCGGCGGCATGGATCGTCACCGGCGCATTCGACAGCGTGGTCACCGCCACCGGCGGCGCCGAAGGCATGCCCTGCCCCGTCGCCAGCGTATAGACACGGCTGATGCTGTACGGGGCGCCGGTGCCGGTGCTGCTGTCGGTCACGCGCACCGTGAAGGTATGCGTGCCGGCCGTCGGCGGCGTACCGCTGAGCACACCGGTGGACGGGTTCAGCGACAGCCCGGCCGGCAGGGTTCCGGCCGCCACGGCAAAGGTGTAGGGCGCGGTGCCGCCGCCCGCCGTAAACGCCTGGCTGTACGCCACCCCTGTCACCGGCGCCGGCAGCGACGCGGGCGACAGGCTCAGCGCCGGCGCGCTCACGGTCAGCGTGTAGGCCTGGCTGCCGACATAGGGGCCGGTGCCGGTGCTGCTATCGGTGGCGCGCACGGTGAAGTTGTAGGTGCCGCCGCCGGTCGGCGTGCCCGACAGCACGCCGGCCGGCGACAGCGACATGCCGGCGGGCAAGGCGCCCGCCGAGACCGCGAACGTGTACGGCGCCGTGCCGCTGGCGGCTGTAAGGACCTGGCGGTAGGCCGCGGCGACGGTCGCCTGCGGCAGCGTGGCCGGATTGATGACGATGGTCGGCGCGCCGATCGCAAGGCTGTACGCGCGGCTTCCCGTAAAGCCCTGGCTGTCGGTCGCCTGGACGGCGAAGTTGTAGGTGCCGCCGGCCACCGCGGTACCGGCAATAGCGCCGGTACTGCTGTTCAGCGTCAGGCCGGGCGGCAAGGCGCCCGCGACCAGGCTGTAGGTGTAGGGCGCGGTGCCGCCGGTCGCCGTCACGCTCTGGCTGTACGCGACGCCCAGCGCGGGATTGGCCAGCGTCGCGGGTGCCAGCGTGACCGTTGGCGCGGCGATGGTCAGCGTATAGGCGCCGGCCACGCTGTACGGCCCCGTTCCCGTGCTGCTGTCGTTGGCCTGGATGGTGAACGACACGGTGCCCGCCGTGCGCGGCGTACCGGACAGCACGCCGCTCGCGCTGTTGAACGCCAGCCCGGACGGCATGGTGCCGCCATTGACCGTGATCGAGTAGGAATACGGGCCGGTGCCGCCGCTCGCGGTGAAGGCCTGGCTGAACGGCGTGCCTGCCGCCGCGCTCAGCACGCCGGGCGCCGGCGACAGGCTCATCGCGGCCCCGCCCAGCACCAGCGACAGCATGCCGCTGGTGACGCTGAACGGCCCGGTTCCCGTGCTGCTGTCAGTGGCTCGCACGGTGAAGTTGAAGGTGCCGCCAGCCGTCGGCGTCCCCACCAGCAAACCCGAAGCAGACAGCGTCATGCCGGGCGGCAACGAACCCGACGCCACCGCATAGGTGTACGGCCCCGTTCCGCCCGTGGCAGCCGCGAGCGAGTGGCTGTAGGCCCCGCCCACCGAGCCCGGCGGCGGCGATGCCGGCGCGTAGATGAGATTCGGGTTCGTCACCGTAATCGTCACGGTGGCGGGGGCGGACGTGCCGGAAGCGTTGGTGGCCGTATAGGTGAAGCTGTCCGGTCCGGCGTAGGACGAGATCGGCGTATAGGTGATCGACGTACCGCTGGCGATCGCCGTGCCGTGGCCGGGCGGCGACGCCACGCTGACGCTGGCGGCCGCGCCGCCGGTGAGGTTCAGCGTGATGGGGTTGCCGGCGCTGCCATACGCCACGGTGGCGCTGACGTTGTTGGCCACCGGGGGCGCCGAGACATAGTTGAACCGGCCGGCGGCGCTGATGGCGCTGGTGCCGCCGGCAGTGGTCACGGTCACGTCGACGGTGCCAGCGGCGCCCGCCGGCGCGGTGGCGCTCAGCGAGGTCGGGCTGTTGACCACGAACGATGCGGCCGCGGCGCCGAACCTGACCGCGGTCACGCCGCCAAAGTTTGTGCCGGTAACGGTCACGGCGGTGCCGCCGCTGGCCGGGCCGGACGAAGGCGTCACGCCGGTCACGGTCGGCGGGCCGGCCGCGACGTTGAAGTACACCGTCCCGGCGGGCGACCAGCTCGCGCCATTGTCGCTGGTATAGAAGACAGCGCTGTCGGTGCCGATGAAACCGGCGGGCGGCGTGTAGACAAAGCCGTTCTCGTTCTGTCCGTTCGGCAGGTTGCCGTTGTAGACATGGAGCGTGCCGCCCTGGGCAGTTGGCGTCGACTGAGTGGATGCGCCGTAGTTGCCGTTGCCGATGGCGTCATAGGCGATGCCGAACTGGTTCGGATCGCAGGCGGTGTAATCCGCGGCGGTGAAGGCATAGACCTTCTGCTGGTTGGACGTGGCGGCGATGTTCAGCGTGCACGAGACGGCAAATGCCGGCGCCGGCGCCCCCAGCAGCAAACCCAGACACAGTGCCACCAGCACCGATCCGAACCCGCAACGCCAGCCCCGCCACCACCGATGGACTCGTACGACGGCCCCCACCGTCCGCCCCGCGCGCTCAGCGCCGGCGCAACCCCTGGCTTGTCCTGACACCCGATTTCTCCCGACACCCGCGGCTTGCGGCGGGCAGCCATTGCCGTCGTCGAGCGCGGCGCGCCGATGCTTGGCCGGGCGCGTCTCGGGACTGGCGTTGTTATTTTTGTTGACTTTCCGCCGGCATCGCCAACACTTCGGTCTGTCTGTGAATCGCGCGGGATGGGCTGCGGAACGGGCCGCAATAGTGACGCGGCCCGGTGCAGAAAATACGTCAAATCGATCAATACGTAATTGATCAAATTTGATACGAGATATCAAATTTAATTAAATCAGTGTTGTTGCGACGCCGTTGGCAGGGACGCGCCGCATCTTTTGGGTGTTGTTCAACCGGGGAGGCAGATCTTGGACCAGTATCTGGGGGAAATCCGGCTGTGCGCGTTCGCGTTTGCGCCGAAGGGCTGGGCGCTGTGCGACGGCGCCTTGTTGCCCATCGCGCAGAACCAGGCGCTGTTCAGCCTGCTCGGCACTCAATACGGCGGCAACGGCACCACCAATTTCGCCTTGCCCGACCTGCGCGGCCGCACGCCGATGCACCGCGATCCCGACGGCATCGCACAGGGCCAGATGGCGGGGGTCGAGGCGGTCACGCTGACCACCGCGCAGGTGCCAGCCCACACCCATCCGTTCAACGTCTCTTCCAGCCCGGCGACGGCGCTGAATGTCGGCATATCGCAAGACCGCATGCTGGCGGCCAGCAACCTCTACAACCCCAACGATCCGTCGATCTCGGGCCCGGGCGAGCTGTTGTACGGCACGCCTGACTCGCTCACGCCATGGCTGGACGAGGCCTGCGG
Organism: Cupriavidus nantongensis; assembly: GCF_001598055.1. Classification (NCBI taxonomy): domain Bacteria; kingdom Pseudomonadati; phylum Pseudomonadota; class Betaproteobacteria; order Burkholderiales; family Burkholderiaceae; genus Cupriavidus; species Cupriavidus nantongensis. The sequence continues at coordinate 2,701,640 of NZ_CP014844.1, forward strand.
CAGCACCGGCGGCGGGCAGCCGCACGACAACATGCAGCCGTCGCTGGTGCTGAACTACATCATTTCGCTGGCCGGCATCTACCCGAGCCGGGGTTGAGGAGACATCATGGCGCAACCGTTCGTGGGTGAGATCCGCATGTTTGCAGGCAACTTCGCACCGGCGGGATGGCAGTTCTGCGCTGGCCAGACGCTCAGCATTGCCCAGTACGAGATGCTGTTCTCGCTGCTGGGCACTATCTACGGCGGCGACGGCACCACCACCTTCAGGCTGCCCGACCTGCGCGGCAACCTGCCGCTGGGCCAGGGCGCGGGGCCGGGACTGAGCGCCCGCACCATCGGCCAGGCCTTCGGCAGCCCGAACATCACGCTGCTGCCGGGCCAGATCCCCGGGCACACCCATCCGATCCAGGCGACCAACACCATGGCCTCGACGGTGACGCCGGGACCGGACGTGCTGCCTGGCACCACGCCGTCGCCCAACGCGTTCTACGACGCCGGCACCGCCAACCCGTGGAGGAGATTCGGCAGTTGATGCAGGAGTACGACCTCAGCATTGAGGACATTGCGGGCAAGCCCAGTGTTGAGCCCGCTGCCCGCGCTGTTCCGACCAAGACGAAGGCCGCGCCGCCTCCGAGGTACCGCAACCCCAAGACGGGCCAGACCTGGTCGGGGCGCGGCCGGGCTCCCGCGTGGCTTGGCAAGAAGCCCGAGCGTTTCCTCATCGATCTCTTGTCCTGAACGACAGGTTGGCGGGCGCGGCCGGTCCGCCCCCATTAGCCTAGCAAACTCGGCAGGCCGGACGTTCGGCGGCCACTGCGTAGGAAGTCCAAGGGGAAGAGCCGGGCAACGAGCCGGGGGCGGCGGCGCTGCCTGGCAATCAGGACGAAGGCAACGACAGCCGTGACGGCAGCGATGACAGTAAAGACTGAGCGGGCGGACGCGATCCGCTGGATCCAGGCGCAGATGGACGACTATGGGCTCACCTTGGAAGACCTCGACGCGCGTCGTGGGTTGTGTCGGTTAGCCCTGGTCACATCGCCACGGCGTTCTGGCGGCGAGTCATGCGCTCGCTGGACGCATGGACAAAGCGAAGGAGGCGATGCAGCGCCTGCGCACGCTCGATCCGTCACTCCGCGTCTCCAATCTCAAGGGCTGGCTTCCGATCCGTCGCCCAGAAGACCTGACCCAGTTTGCGGAGGGGCTGCGGCTGGCTGGATTGCCCGAGTGACTACGGCACGATTGCTCCATCGCCGATGGCGCATACCGGGCCGAGCAGAGCGCCGCTTCGAAGACAACCGAGTCGTGGCGGTTGGCACCGGTCACGGTCAGCGCCAAGGGAATGCCGCGGCGGTCTAGGAAGAATGTTGATGCGGCTTTCGTCGAAAATTCGTTTCGGCCGATGACGCGACGCCGTCTCTCGGCGATCGAACGACCGGTTGCTGAGTGGAGCTGCCATACGAATGTCTCGGCGACGCATCGGAAGAAGGTCCCTTCATGGCCGGGAAGCGCCTTCCGTCAGCCGGAAGGCGGTCGGCCCAAACTGGGCCAAGGCGCGGCGATAAGGCACGATAACGCTGCCTTACAGCACTCATCTGAAAGTAGTGGTAGCGGATCTCCCAGGTCTTGCCCTTCTGGCTTCCCGGCGGGCGATGATCAGCGCCAGAGGTGGCGCGCAAAGAACGTCAGGTGCGGTTGCGCCCAAGCGGCGTCGTACTGAATACCAGCGATGCGGCAGTCGCCGATGGCTTCCTCGTTGGCAAAAGCATGATGCGCGAGGTAACGGTGGAGCGTCGCGTCGACGCCGCCGGCGCTCAGCTTCTCCTCGAGCTTGTCCGTTGGCTCTTGACACCCCGATCGTCATGACGGATTACGCCACAAATCCGTGATGATGCCGCCCCATGACCTCAAGCTCGCCCTTTACGCGCGGCTGAGCGCCTTGTATCATTACTTCTCACTAATTTTGAGAATTCTCATATCCCATGAGAACGGATGAGAAGAGCTTGCCCGATCCCTGGCACTTTGGCCGCCCCGAGTTGGCGAAGGCGTATCTGCATGCGTTCGACTTAAAGCTATCTGCAGCTCGCGGACTGTTCGCTCGCCGGCGAATGGGCAAGACCGAGTTCTTGCGCAGAGACCTGATGCCGGCGGCTGTCGAGCACGGTTACCTCACCGCGTACACAAACCTCTGGGATAACCGGACCTCGCCTGAAACGGCCCTTGTGGCAGCACTTGGCGAAGCCCTCGAACCCAAAGGGGCCGCTGCAATGTTGTCCAAGCTTCGCGTCCCGGTCAAGAAGGTGAAGGCCAGCGCGAAAATTCCAGGTGGGGTAGAGGGCTCATTGGAAGCCGAGCTAGGAAAGGTTGGCGTAGACCGGACCGCGGCGCTGCATGAAGTACTAAAGCAGCTTGACCGCACCAAGAAGCCGCTGCTCCTCGTGATTGACGAGGCCCAAGTCCTGGCCGGCGCGGACCACAGCGATTTCGCTCACGCTCTGCGCGCGGCGCTCGATATCCGCAAGGATCGCATCAAAGTCATCTTCGCCGGCAGTTCCGAGACGACCCTTCGCGCCATGTTTGCGAGGGCGTCGGAGCCGTTCTTCAATTGGGCCCCTCTGGAGCCGTTTCCCTTGCTCGGGGATGAGTTCGTTGCCTTCACGGTCAAGCTCTTGAACAGCATGGCACGTCAGAAGCTAACGCTGGAGCAGGGTATGCGCGCATTCGACGAACTGCATCGCACTCCGGAGTTCTTCAAACGGTTTATCGAAAGATATATGCTCTATCAACCGCAGGGAGACGTCGCAGCGCTTGCTTACACAAAGGCTTCCGTGTTCTCCGACGAACACTCGCTCACTCAGTGGCACAAGCTTAAGCCCGCTGACCGGGCGATTCTATACCTGCTAGCACGTGGCGAGTCCGATTTGCATTCCAGCGCAACACTAGAAAAGCTCAGTACCATGCTTGGCAAGCCAGCCACCCGGAACACTACGGCTCACGCACTGCGACGTTTGCTGGCCGATAACGTCGTGACCCGTTTGGCCATGGGCGACTACCGCATCGAAGACGAAGCGTTCGCCGAGTGGATTCGCAAGCGTCAGGAGCCTGCGCCGGAGTGACCTGATTCGGTAAGCCTTCAAACGAAGGGGACACGACCTAATGGTTGAGGCAGACACGCGTCCTTTTGTACATATCGCCCGATCTAGCCCGTTCGTTCGCCGTGGTGTCGCTTCTTGGGGCGGACGCAATGACGTACCAATGGGTATCTTGGAGCCAAGTCAGATAATTGGCTTGGCTACGCAGGCTGCGTTAACGCTTCAATGGTGTGGTTAGCACGGTCTCATTCGTGTCCACGACGAACACCGCAAGCAGCTTGGCGGGCTCGGTCTTGCTCGCGTTGGCGCTGACGTCGTGCCGGTCGCCAGGCATTTCGGTGAAGTTCTGCCCCTTCGTGAACGTGCGAAGTGGTCCTCCGTTGAGTTGGTTCAGCACGGCGCCTTCCAGCACTGTTGCGTAAATCATTGCCGACTTGGCGTGGGTATGCGCGGCGTTGACGCCCCCCGGCTCATACTCCACCAGTACGCCCTTGACACTCTTGCCCGGCAAGTTAGGGATTTCCTGCTGGTACACGAGCGTGACTTTCACGCCCGTGGAGGTGGTTGCCAATCCTTGCACTGGCACAGTTGCCTGATGGCCGGAATGGTCTTGGGCGAAGGCTGCCTGCAAGGGCAGGGCGGCCAAGATCATAGACGCGATAAGGAGCTTCATGCTGTGTCTCCGGTGGGTGTAGGTATATCGCTCACAGTCGATATCAGCAGACGGGCTGTTGGCGTTGAAACCAAGCGCCCTGTGTAGCCGCGCCAAGTCGAGCGTCGCCGAGGGAGGGGCACGAGGGACATCTCGCCGACGGTCCCGCCCGAAGTACTTCGCTTCGGGGTCGCGAGCTACCTGGCATGTGTCACCGCTCATAGCCACGTGGCAGCTGACAATGTCGTCGAACGGTTGACTCTCCGGACCGGCGATTTCGTCGATGCCATTGACTGGAGCCGCCACGGCGGGGATTTACTCCACATGAGCGCGCGCCAGCCACTGATCAAGACTGGTGCGGCCTATCCGCGCGTCCCCCAGCGGCACGAGCGACAGTTCCTCGACGTGGCCGCCGTAATATCGCGCGTCACGATCTGTCACGACGGTGCGCGAGTCGCCCACCGACTTCAGATAGCGCGAAACGATCTCCGCGAAGGGCGCGCGATCCGGTCCGGCGATGTCGATGGTGCCGTTTAGCGGCGCCGCCAGCGCGACCTGCGCAAGCGCTGCCGCGACGTCATCCGCAGCGATCGGCTGGAACAGCCCGTCACCCATGCGCACAGTGCCACCATCATCCATGCCGTAGTCCGCAATGCCGCCGATGAATTCCATGAACTGCGTGGCGCGCACGATCGTGTACGGCACACCGGCCGCGTCGATCACCGCTTCCTGTGCAACCTTGGCCGTGAAGTACGCGTTGTCGGGCATGCGGTCGGTACCGACGATCGACAGCGCGACGTGATGGCGCACGCCCGCGGCCACCTCGGCCTTGCCGAGATTGCGTGCCGAGGTGCGGAAGAAGTCGAGCACCGCCTGCGGCTCCCAAGACGGCGCATTCGTCACGTCAACGACCACATCCGCATTCACCAGTGCATGGCTTAGGCCTTCGCCCGTCACCGTGTTGACACCGGTACGCGGCGATGCGGCGACTGCCGTATGGCCCGCCTCATTGAGCAGCGTGACAAGACGTGAGCCGATCAGGCCAGAACCACCGATTACAACGATCTTCATGGCAGATTCTCCATATGAGGGTAGAGGAACGCGCTGCGCACCTGGTGTGGCGGCATCACTGAAAGTGACTGTCCCCGTCGCATCGCATGAGGCCATTGTGGAACAATCATGCCCTATGGATAAGGGCCAAGAATTAACCATTCGACTAGTCCAAGTTCTTTCTGCACCCCTTTTGCCCGCGAGACTGTCATGACCGTACGAAACCCGACGTTGGCCATTGAGATCGACCGCCAGAAGCCGTTGCCGATCTATCTGCAGATTTGCGAGCGTTTCAGAACGGCGATTGCGGCGGGACATCTTCGCCCGGGTGATCGGGTGCCGGCGTTGCGCGGCCTCGCCGCGCAGTTGAGCACGGCGCGAGGCACCGTCGAACTGGCCTATACGATCCTTGTCGACGAGGGCTACTTGCAGATGCGTGGCGCTGCCGGCACTTTTGTATCGCCTTCGCTATCAGAATCCCTGATGCAAGCGGCACCTGCAGGCGGCAGCCAGGATGCCCCTGACGCGCAGACCACTGAAGCCGCTGGCGCAGCGAAGACGCCAGACGCATCACCCAGCGGCCAGCCAAGGGCACGCCAGTCGGCGATCGCCGTCGCCCTGAGCGGCGAGCCGCGAGCCTTGCAGCCAGGGCTCCCGGCGCTTGATGCATTTCCACGCAAGATATGGAGCCGGCTCGTTACGCGGCGTGCGCGCAGCGGCGAACGCACTTTGCTTGCCTACCCGGATCCGGTGGGCTATCTGCCGCTGCGCGAGCATATCGCCACCTATCTTGGCCTGTCGCGTGGCGTCACGTGTCTGCCCGACCAGGTGTTCATTACCAGTGGCTACCGCGCGACGCTCGAGCTGGTATTGCGCAGTCTTGCGAGCCCCGGCGACCGCATGTGGTTCGAGGACCCCGGTTATCTGCTTGCGCGCAGCTTCCTGGCCGAGACCGGCGTGCAGCTCGTCCCGGTGCCCATCGATGAAGAAGGCATCGATGTCGAGCGCGGCATCGAACGGGACCCGGAGGCGCGCTTCGCGCTCGTCACGCCATCGCATCAGAGCTCCCTGGGGAACACGCTGTCGCTCGCAAGGCGCATGGCGTTGCTGACTTGGGCGGAGACAGGGTCTCGCTGGATTATCGAAGACGACTACGACAGCGAGTTCCGCTACCTGGGTCGACCCTTGCCGGCCTTGAAGAGCCTCGACCGGCATGACCGCGTGCTCTATTGCGGCACGTTCAGCAAGGTGATGTTCCCCGGTCTGCGGCTCGCGTACACGGTGGTGCCGGAGCGCGCGGTCGAGCGTGTTGGACGGGTGGCGTGCAGCATGAATGCCGGCGCGCCAACGCTGTTTCAGGCGGCGTTGGCAGATTTCTTTGAACAGGGCCATTTTGCGCGGCATGTAAAGCGGATGCGCACGTTGTATGGACAGCGGCGCCTCTTGATTGCGCAAGCCTTGAAGCAGACGTTTGGCGAACAGCTGACCGTTGAATTGCCGTCCGGCGGAATCCAATTCTCAGTGCAATTCGCCGAGGCTGCCCATGGTCCGGTCGATGATGTCGCCGTTGCCTCGCGTGCCCGCCAGGCGGGACTTGCGGTGCTGCCACTTTCGATCTGGTATGCGCACGGCCGTATGCGGGACACGCCGCGAGGCCTGGTGATGGGTTTCGCGAACATCACCGATGCGAACGAAGCGGGCCGTCTCGCGCGTACGTTACGGGCATGCCTGGATGGCTGACTTGCGCGCCATGTTGCTGCTCAGGGTACATCCCGCACGGAGGCGCCGCACATACCCGCCCGCAAGCCAATGACGTAGTCCACCTGGTGACGGGCAATCCTGACATCGCCCAGTTCGCGCTTGATCCTCAGGTGGTCAGGATGGCTAGCATATGAGTCTAATGCCTCCTGGGAATCGAACTCCGTGTAGAGCACCACATCGCACGCGTAGTCGATGCGACTGACGTCGGCGCCCACCTCCAGAGCCGTCAGGCCCGGGATGACGCCAACCAGTCCGTGGAATGCAGCCTGTATGCGACGCACGCCCTCGCTTTTTTCTTCCGGGGTCGAACCCTTCACCTTCCACATCACAATATGTTTGATCATCGTTATCCACCCAATGGATATGTACCGTTGAGACGAGCCGCATTGCGGCCGCCAGAACCTCCGCCAGCGTTCAACGCGTGATTCGGTTCGCGAGCCAGCGAATGAACGGCGCCGCGACCACGACGACGGGTAGCATCGCCACCCACGAATACAAGTACGCACGCAGCCAATGCGAAACAAAGGTGCCTTCCGCCACGAACTGCATGCTTGCGATCGCCGATGCGACCGCACACGTGACGCCAGCCTGTATCACGCCAAACGCAAAATGGTTGTATTCCTTTGGAAGCTTCCACATCTCGTACCTTTGAATATTTGTCCGAAACGGTGACCTGTGCGAAAGCCTGCGGCGCTGCTGCGAATTGCGCAGGTAGCGGTCAAGCGTTACGCCGGCGTCAGACCGGCCGGCGTCCCTCCCAGGCGTTCTGCAGCAGTTCCCGGATCGCACCGGCTTCGAGCGGACGCGGATTGGGGTACTGGTTTTGCAACGCGATCTCGCACGCCTTGTCGAGTTCATCCTCGCGCATGCCGATTTGCTGCAAGCCGAGCGGGGCGCCGGTCGTACGTGCCAGGTCGAAAGCGCCTTGCGCAGCACTGGCTGCGCCCATGGCCTGCGCGATGGTGGCCATGGCACCCGGTGCAGCCTTCTCGTTGTAGGCAAGCGCGTGCGGCAGGATGATGGTGTGCGTCTCGGCATGCGGCAGGTTGAAGCTGCCGCCAAGCGTGTGGCAGAGCTTGTGATGCAACGCCACTCCCACGGTGCCGAGCACGGCGCCGCACAACCATGCTCCGTACAAGGCTTGCGCGCGCGCTTCATGCAGCATGGCCGTATCCCGTTCGGTCGCGAGTACCGGCAACGCCGCTGCGATGGCCCGTATGCCCTCCGTCGCCATCAAATCCGAAATCGGGTTGCGGTCGTGGGCGTACAAGCCCTCTGCGGCGTGGGCCAGCGCATTGATGCCACTGGTGACGCTGACCGCAACCGGCAGCGAGTAAGTGAGTTCAGGATCGTAGATGACGATGCGCGGCAGCACTTTCACGTCAATGCCTGTGCGCTTCAGTCCCGCATCGGTGAGGCCGTAGATCGCAGTCATCTCTGAGCCGGCATAGGTGGTGGGAATCGCCAGTACTGGCAGTCCCATTTCAAGTGCGATGGCCTTGGCAAGCCCGGTGGTAGAGCCGCCACCGATCGCCACCACGCTGTCGGCGCCCAGTTCAAATGCCATCGCACAGGCCGCGCGAGCCGCCTCGACCGGCACGTGCATCGCTGCACCACCGAAGATGCCGATCGCGCGGGCGCCAAGCAGGTCCACCACGTGTTCAGCCAGCGGGCGCTGTTCGGGTGTACTTAGCACCAGAACGCTTGACGCGCCCAGCGTATCGATTTCCTTGCCAACCCGCTGGATGGTGCCGGCGCCGAAGACGACGCGCTGGGCACGGGAGGAGTACTGGAATGCGTTCATCGTAGGGCCTCCAATGCTGCTCGGTATGGCTCAGGCCAGTCAGAACGAGATTCGGCCCATGGCCCAGATGCGGTTGCCTTCGGGGCGATTGCGGGCGCCGAACTCAAACTGCCCTTTGAGCGAGAAGCTGACCTTGTCGGTGAGCTGGAAGCAGATATCCGGCCCCAGCGCCGTGACCCGGCCACGGTTGCCATTGCCGTTGACGCGCGCGCCGTTCTGCGTGTCGTCGGTCGTCTGGACGTAGTAATAGCCGTTCAGGCCCAGTGTCAGCCTCGGCGTTACCCGGTAGCCGGCACTGAACTCGATGGTCGCCTCGTTACCCGACTGGTAGCGGGTGGCCTCATTGCGCGTGTTGAAGCCGTAGCGGAGCTTGGCACTGATGTCGACGTTGCGCGTGGGGAACCAGGTGAAGGCGTAGCTCGGTGCAATCTGGTAGTAGTTCCGGCCGATATTGACGGGGTCGTGAACATCATAGGCGCCGGTCTTGAGGTGGAACTCCACGCCCGCCATCTGGTGGAATGCGCCGCCGTGCCAGCCGAGGACCACCGGCGCCAGCGTCATGTCGGCCAGGCCAGTCTTGTTACCGCCTTTGGCGAGCGGCGGCAGGGGAACTTGTCTGGCCACTGACATGGCGAGATTCGCCGACACGACGGGCACCACCACGCGCGTTTCCAGGTTGGCGCCGAACAGCCTGACGTCGGGCCACACATACGACAACCGCGGCGCCAGCGCATCGAGGCGCAAGTGGAAACTGGCCAGCTTGGGGTTGTCGTGGCCGGTGTTGTCCTTGAAACTGCCCGCATCGTAGTGCTGGTAGAACAGCAGCCAGTTGGCGCCCTCGGGCAGCATCAGGCCGGAATAGAGATTGTCGACCCCGATGGGGTAGGAGTTGCCGCCACCCTCGGTGGCGCGTGCCGGCACGCTGCTCGCCGCGCAGGCCGCGGCGAGGGCCAGCCGCCCGAACCGGACGGGCAGCAGTGCGCGCGCCCGCTGGGCCTTCGTGCCATCAATCGAACCCATTTGCCACTCCGAATGACCGCATGGAGCACCGGGCCGGAAGCCGCGGTGCGTGGTTGCATCCGCACCGCCCGCTCGGGCGGCGCGCCAGGTGCCGATGCTAGCGGGCTGGGTTGAGCACGAAGTCGAAGTCGAGCCGGTAGGTGCCATCGGTCAGGCGGACCCAGTCGCCGATCAGGGACGTGCGCACGCCGAACACGGCGTCGGAGTCGAGGTACTTGTCGCCGCGCCGGAAAACGTGCGTGACGAGTGTCTCGTAGCCAGGTGCATTGATCATGAAGTGCAGATGCGCGGGCCGCCATGGATGACGGCCGGTGGCGCGAAGTAGCTCGCCCACGGGGCCATCGTCAGGAATCGGGTAGGCCTGTGCGACGATGGTGCGGAAGTGGAAGCGGCCATCATCGCCCGACTTCAGCACGCCACGGCCCTGTGCCACTTCCAGCCCTTCATACTGCACGTCATAGTGGCCGTCGGCGTCGGCCTGCCAGGTTTCCACCACGGCATCGGCAATTGGCCGCCCGTCCGCGCCTGTGACCCGTCCGTAGACCGTGCAGAGCTGGCCCCTGGCCCCGTTCGCCAGATCCGCGCCGTGCTCGTAGTGCGGCGCGCCCTCGACATGGAAGGGCCCGAACACGGTAGCCTCGGTGCAGCCATCGGGCTTCTGGTGGTTCATTGCCACCGTCAGCATCGACAGGCCCAGCACATCGCTGAGCAGGATGAACTCCTGGCGCTTGTCGTCGCACTTCTGCCCGGTGGCGGTAAGGAACTCAATCCCGCGCATCCATTCGGCTTCGGTCAGCCTGATCTTGCGTGCGAAGTCGTGCAGGTGCCCCACGAGGCTGGTCATGATCTCCCTGGTGCGCCGGTCAGGCGTATCGGCCAGGCGCGCAATGACGGCGCTGGTCAGGTTATGCTGGTCGTACTCTTGTATGGCGAGACTCCTTGCCGCTAGGCGAGCTGGCAGGCCTGGTCGAACGACAGGCGTGGACTGCGGGCGAACACTTTTTCGGGATCGCCGTGGCCAAGGGCGCAGATGAAGTTAGAGCGGATGCTGGTGCCGTCAAAGAAGGCCTGGTCGACAGCCTGGTTGTTGAAGCCGGACATGGGGCCGCAATCGAGGCCCAGCGCGCGTGCCGCGGCGATGAGATAGCCGCCTTGCAGAGTTCCGTTGCGAAACGCCGTGGTGGTGGCGAAATCCACTTTCTCGTCGCCCTCGAACCACGCCTTGACCGCCGGGTTGTGCGGAAACAGATCCGGCAGGTGCTCGTAGAAGCGGGTGTCGTAGCCGACGATTGCGACGACGGGCGCGGCCATGGTCTTTTCGACGTTGCCCGGCGCCAGTGCCGGACGCAGCTTCTCCCTCCCTTCCTCTGTGCGCACGAACACCAGCCGGGCCGGCGAGCAGTTGACCGAGGTAGGGCCGAACTTCATCAGCTCATACAGTTCATGCAGCTTGCTGTCGGGCACGGGCGTGGGCAGCCAGCCGTTCTGGCTGCGCGCGCCGCGGAAGATCTTGTCGAGCAGTTCATTGGTTTGCATCTTGCACTCCTTCCTTGGTTCAGGTGTTCCGGCCGGACGGGCCTGCCGGTAGGTGAAACGGTCGGGCGGTCATACGGTCATCGTGCCGCTCAGCGCGAGCTTTTCCTGGTGTCGCGCCGAATCCAGTGCCTGGGCGTAGCCGGCGGTGGCCTTGTATTCGCTCTCGTGGACCTCGGTGAGCTCGATGCCGCAGACCTTGCGGGCCAGGGTGCAGTACGGACCGGCTGCGGAGAACTCGGCGCGCTGCATGGTCAGCATGCGGATGGTCTGCAGCGGGGTGCCATTGAAGTTCTCGAAGACGAACAGCCGGTTGCCCCAGTCGGTCAGGAACAGGTCGCGGATCACGCGACCGATCTTCACGCGGTCGTGCGGCTTGCCGACTGGGCCGTTGTTCATGCGCTCGAACCAACCATGCAGGGTCTTGTCGTTCCACTGGTCCTCGCTGGCAAAGATCAGTGCGCTGCGCCCGGAGAGGTCGACCAGATCGTAGATCATCTCCGAGAAGTTCTCGAGGTATAGCGCGCGGCCGAAGTCGTAGATGAGGATGTTCGGCTTATAGGCGCCCCCAGGCGTATGGAAGCCCAGTTCCTCGCTGGCGACGATGTGCGCCAGCATGGCCTGGTGAAAGCCGATCAGCTTGGCCACGCGAGTCTGCACTGCGGGAATCTTGTTGGTGCCGATATGCTCGGTGATCAGGATCGCCAGGCCGGCCATCAGTTCGGCGCGCACCGACTGGCGGATGAGGGCGTGATAGTGCACCCAGTCGAACACTCGCTGCGGGTAGAGCTTGGCGTGTTCGGGGTTGCCTAGGTGGAACACGTGCGACCAGGGGATGAAGACATTCTCGAATACAGTCATGCCGTCCAGTTCGTCGCCCTGTGAGGCGAGCGGATGCTCGATGGGATCGTCCTTGACCACGCTCTCGCGGCAGACGATGGTCACGCCCGGGGTGTTGACCGGGGTGGCGGCAAAAATGATCTGGTCGCCCGGGAGGCCGGGGCGGAAAAACACCCCGATGTGGATCCAGTCGGCAAAGGCGACGCCGGTGCCGACCGCCTTGACACCTGACACGACGATGCCCTTGTCGTTCTTCTCGATCACGCGCAGCCCGGGCGAGCGCTGCTGGGCATCGGGGTTCGAGCGGTCCATCTGCGGGTCGACGAACTGCGGCGCACAGTTCAGGTCATGCTGCTTGGCGAAGTTGACGAAGTCGACGATGTTCTTTGCCTTGATCTTGCCCTCAGCGCCGATAGTCTGCGTTTCCCACGGCGACGGATCGTCGATGTAGGTCTGGAGCACGTAGTTGTTGACGTCCGGTGTGCGCGGGAACGAAGCGCCGGCCATCTCGCGCATGATGGTCTCGTGGTACTTACGCTTGCGGCGCAGCTGCTCCTTGTCGAAGTGGCCGAACCATTGCATGGTGCGGCGTTCGCCGTCGGTGTCGACGAAGGTCATCACATCCTGCAGGTCGGGGCGATGGTGCAGGTCGTAGAAATCGGCGTGGCGCTGCGCGTAGTCCCGTGTCTTGGGGTGCGTTGCGACGTTGTCGATCTTCTCGTTGCCTACCCATACGTTGCGGCCGTCGTTGAGCGATTCCAGGTACTGCTTGCCAGTGCGAATCATCGCGAGGTCTCCTTTGTGGATGATGTTCGGGGTGTGACAGTCCCTGCCCTGGAGAAGGGCATACGGACATGGATATGGAATTCCGGTGCTGCGGGGCGCGCGCGTCAGTCCGCGACCGGGTGCGTGGTGGCGTAGTTGCGGCGGCAGTAGACCAGCGGCGTGTCGTTGCCGCGTTCGCCGCCGGCGCTGCCGAAGACTTGCGCGACGAAGACGCTGTGGGTGCCGATCTCGATCTGGTCGACCACTTTGCAGTCGAGGGCGACCATCGCGGATTTGCTGTATGGCGCGCCGGTGGTGAACACGCCCCAGCTGTCACCATCGAAGCGCTGCGCCATCGGCACCGCGCCGGCCCCGGCGAACAGCTGGGACACCGAGGTCTGGCTCGCGTGCAGCCAGTTGATGCTGACCACGCCGTTGGTCTTGATCACGCTGTTTGCGGCGCTGCGGCGGTTGATGCAGAAGAGCACAGTGGGCGGCGAGTCGCTGACCGAACAGACCGCCGAGCACGTGACGCCGGCACGACCGCCTGCGCCGTCGGTAGCGATCACGGTCACGGCGGTGACGGCATGCGACAAGGCATCGCGAAAGCTTGCGGCATCGATGCCAGGATCGGTAATGCGGCTTGCTACGGCTTCGATGGATACTGCGGACGACATGGCAATCTCCTCCTGATGGGGCCTTCGTCCTCGCGCTGCAACAGGGCGTAGACGAAGTTTCGTCTCTTGAAATCTGCTTTCTGATCTGTGTCAGCTGTGTGAAACTAGACTACAGCCGAGTCGGCCCGTTTGCTAATCACCTCGCGTCATGGACACTATTCCCCAGCGTCATGAAGACGAACTCAGCCTGAACCACCTGCTGGTGCTTGATGTGCTGCTCAGCGAGCGCAGCCTTACCAAGGCCGCGCGCGTGCTCAACCTGACCCAGCCGGCGCTGAGCAAGACCCTGGCGCGGCTACGCCACTATTTCGGTGATCCGCTGTTCGTCCGGGTGGGCCTGCGCATGGAACCCACGCCCAAGGCAATGGAGCTTGGCGAGCCGGTGCGGGACATTCTGCAGAGCGTGCGTGCATTGCGCTCAGACCATGCCAGCTTTGATCCACGCACCAGCCAGCGCAGCTTCCGCTTCTTCCTGCTAGATGCCGACGCCTCGCAAATGCTGCCACCATTGCTAAGCCGGCTGGCGGAGGAAGCGCCGGGTATCCTAGTGCAGGCGGTCAACGCAGATGCCACGCATCTCGATCTCTGGCTGGAAAATGGCCTTGTCGATCTGGCGATTGGCTCGTTCCCCACGCTGACGCAGAGCATCCGTCGCCAGTTGCTATGGCGTGAGACCTACGGCGCCGTGGTACGCAAGAACCATCCGCGGCTGGCGCAGCTTGGCGAGCCGGACGCCTTCATAGCCGAGAAGCATGTGCTGGTTTCCGCGGTCGGGACCGGTCATGAACACCTCAGCGTCGAGCGCGCCATCGAAGCCGGCGTGCCGCATACCAACATCGTCTGCCGCGTGCCGAGCTTTGCCACGGCGGCCCTGATCGCCCGGCATTCGGACGCGGTGGCTATCCTGCCGCTGACGCTGGCCCGGGCACTATGCGCGGACCTGGACCTGGCAGTGGTGGCGCCTCCGCTGTCGCTGCCCGGCATGGACATCGCCCAGCACTGGCACGAACGCGTGCACCGGGAGCCGGGCAACCAGTGGATTCGCGCGCTGGTACACAGGCTCTTTGCCCGCCATGATGCCGTGGCGGACGCGGGTGCCGGGATCGGCATGGAGGGATGAGCGCCGGTTATAGTCGTCATGAAAACAAGAGATTGGCATCCCGCGCCGTCCCCTCCTAGCATGCGGTTCATGACAAGACGAGGAGTCCATCATGCAGGTGACAAGACGAGCCGACCCGCTGCGGCTGGCAGCATCCGTTGTTTCGATCGGCACCTTCGACGGCGTGCACCGCGGGCACCGCGCGGTCCTGGCCGAGTTGCGCGCCGCGGGGCATTCGCTCGGGCTGCCGACCGTGTTGCTGACATTTGACCCGCATCCGCGTGCGTTCCTGCAGCCGCAGAGCGCGCCCCGCATGATCTCCACCGCTGATGACCGTATCGCGCTGCTGGCTGAAAGCGGCGCCGTCGACCACTGCCTGGTACTGCCGTTCGACCGCGCCCTCAGCGAAGCCAGTGCGGATGACTTTGTCCGTGGACTGCTGCTGGCGCGTCTGGGCATGCGGCGGCTGGTGGTTGGCGCGAACTTTTGCTGCGGACGAGGACGACAGGGCAACGTCGATTACCTCGGCCAGCTTGGCAAAGCGTACGGCTATGCCGTCGAGCCGGTTCGGCTGCGGGCCACCGATGCAGCCGGGGCAGGCGTGCGCTGTTCATCCACGGAGGCCCGCCGCCTGATCCAGAGTGGCGACGTGCGCGCTGCTGCTGCATTGCTGGCGCGTCCGCACGAGATCCGCGCCATGGTGGTGACCAGGACGCCCGCCCGCGCCAGCGGCGCGGCGGAGATTCGTCTTCCGGAGGGAATCTGCTTGCCGCCTGTGGGGCAATATGCTGCCGCGGTCCGAGTCCAGATTGGTGCCCAACGCTGGAGCCCGGCGCTCGTGCATCTGACAGGAGCGGACGGCATGGCGCGCGTGTTCAGCGACGCGCAGTTCGCGCCGAGGCAGGGCAGTGCGGTGTCGGTACGCTTCTTCGGCGCGGCGCCGGCGAAGCTGCGGTATCTGCTCGAATAGAGAGAGCCTGGCGTTAGCCGTCTGCCTGCGCCGCGATCTGGAAAGCCCTTTTATCGAGCCGCTCATTGCGGCGGCACGGCACGCGCTCCGATGACGGCTATGGATCGGGGAGAGCGAAACCCCGGGGCATGCGTTCCGAAGCCAGCCTTGACTGGTTGCGCGTGGCATACGCTGCCACACCTATGGGTGTCGCGGGATGTGGAAATCCGGGATCGGCGTTGGGGTAGGCGGCGATAAGGCGCGATAACGTTGTGCTTATCGCATCAGGAAGTTGTTGGCACGACTGGGTTGCAATGCGCCGCGACGCGACGCACTGCAACATCTCACTTGCTGACGACGAACACCGCCAAATTGGATCTACTTAGAAACCAGCTCGGTGCCGGCAGAGGCCGGCACCGTTATCTTTGGATGGCGTTATAGCCTTTCCGGGCGAGACCGGGTGAGAGCCGGAGACGCTTTGTGCGAGTTGCGGTCGATGTTCTGATGTTTCACAATCGGGAGACGCCGCGCGCGGGGACGTGCCGGCGCCTAAGACGCGGCGGCAATCATCCGCAACACCGCCGCAGCAAGCTCTCCCTCTGCATTGCCCAGATAATCGACTGCATCGAAGTGATGACCTCGTGCCTGCACTACCACTTTGGTTTCGACGCCTTGCTCTCGCAGCAGCGCTGCGTATTGCGAAGGGTCGCGGCCAACAGCAACCATGGCACAATGCGCCCGAAGTCGCTGTTCGAGGTCGACAGCAGCAACGTGGCGCCTGCCGCACCGCCCAGCACCGACAGCACGCTTAGCCGAAGAAGCGAGGGTGCCATCGGCCCCGACAGATCCTTGCGCTGTGCCCAGGCACCCGCCATATAGCCAGGCAGGAGCGCGGCGGTCCCGGTGGCGTTGGCAGATACCAGCGGCACGCCGACCATCGCCAAGGCCGGCAGTGTCAGGAAACTACCGCCGCCTGCCACCGCATTCAGCGTCCCGGCGAAAGTCGCAGCGCCACCGAGCAGCACCCATTCGGCCGGCGTCATGGCTTACGCACAGGCAACGACATCCGGTCGGTCCGCAGTAGCACGGTGAGTACTATTCCGAAGACCGATAGCAAGGTGATCTGCGCAAAGCCGGCGGTGCTCCAGCCAAAGCGCGCCGCGATGCCGCCGATGATGTAGCCCGCGAAAGCGCCCGCGCCGTAGAGCGTCGTGACAAAGACACCGGTGGCCCGATTCGTGAGCGAAGAGCGCACGGACTTGATATGGTAGCCGGCCAGGTTCACGTACAGCACGCCACTTACCACCAGACCCCACACGAATGACAGCACCGATTGGACCAACATGCCCGTCGGCCCCGAGAACAGAAGGAAGCCGAGCAGCCCGGTCCCCGCAAAGCTCAGCGACAACACAAGCTTGGGGTGGAAGCGGTCGCCAAGCCAGCCGCCAAAGATGGAGGCGAACACGCCGCACCCGAAGATACTCATGACGCGACCAGTGTCCGACGGCGTGTAGTGCAGATGCTCGCGCAGGAACGTGGGGTACATGCCGAGGTAGCCATAGATGCACAACCCGCCAATGATGCTCATCACAGTCAAGAGAGCCGTGTTGCGGTTCCACATCGTGGTTGCACCGCGCGTGTCGATGTGCGTGGCGATCGCGCTGGCCTTTTCGGTCATGCGCTTGCTCACGGTAGCCGCGATCAGCGCCATGGCGACAAATCCGGTCAGGCCGAACACCACCAGCGGCAAGCGCCAGTTTCGCTCAATGCCGATCAGGTGCCCACCGAGCAGCGGTCCCACGATGGCGCCGACACCGAAGGAGAAGTTGATGGCCCCAACGGCCGTCGCGCGGAAGCGAGCGAAATAGCTCGCCGCGATGGCGATCACCACAGTCAGCTGCATCGCTTCGCCGATGCCAGTAGCGGCGCGGTAGAGGATCATGTCGGCGAAGCCGCTCGAGTAGGCAGTCAACAGCGTGCCAAGCGAGAAAATCGCGATGCCAATCTGGAGCACGGCCTTGCGCGACCACCGCGCCAGCAGGTAGCCTGTGGGCACCCCGGCTAGTGCCATGCCGAGCGTAAAGATGGTCGAAAGCAGGCCGGTGTCGGCGAGGCCGAACCCAAACTCCCTTCGCACATCTGCGGCGATCAGCGGAAAGATCTGCCGGTCCATCGCGTTGAGCGCATAGGAGGCAAGCAGCACAAGAAACATGCCGATCTCCAATGCCGTGACGGGCGCATCGCTGCGCACGTCTCCGGTCAGCGAGCCGGCCGAAGTCGAGGAATTCACGTGTTGTCTCCTTCTCGTCAAGCGAGAGATTTGTTCGAGTTCCTGGCGATGCACGGATCCGGCTATGAGCCCGCGCGCGCTGCCTTATACCAATCGAGGATCTGCTCTCCCGTCAGGAAGGCAACGTCGTCGTGTGCCCGAATGTGCGCCAGCGCCTCCCGGAAATAGCGCAGGCGGTGTGGCGCGCCCATGATGTACGGATGCACGACCAGCGCCATCACCCGGGCTGAGTCCTTCGCATCGGCGTAGAGCTGCTCGAACTGGTCGATAGCGCGGTCGCGATACTCGCTGGCCTTGTGATGCTGGATCAGCATCATCGCTACATCGTTGCACTCCTGTGTGTAGGGCACGTTCACGATACGGCCACCATCTCGCGTCCTCAGTTCCACGGGCTGATCGTCGAGCACCCAGTCGCACACGTACTCGTAGCCTTGCTCCGCGAGGATGTCAGGCGTGTTCCAGGTCTCGGTGAGCCCCGGTCCGAGCCAGCCGCGGGGGCGCTTCCCGGTGTAGGCGCGAATGGCCTCGGTGGTCTTTGCGATGTCGACCGCTTCGTCGGGCACCTTCTGCATGTTGCGCTGCCCAAAGC
Organism: Cupriavidus nantongensis; assembly: GCF_001598055.1. Lineage (NCBI taxonomy): Bacteria > Pseudomonadati > Pseudomonadota > Betaproteobacteria > Burkholderiales > Burkholderiaceae > Cupriavidus > Cupriavidus nantongensis. Next base: position 2,719,758 of record NZ_CP014844.1, read on the forward strand.
CATGGCCGATGAACTCCCAGTTACGCGCCTTCGCCGCCTTGGCGATAGGCTCGTAGGCATCGATGGCGGCGCCGTTGATGGCGAGCGTTGCATTGATCCCAAGCCCGTCAATGACGTCCAGCATGCGCCAAAAGCCGACGCGGTTGCCGTACTCGTGCCAGGCCCAGTTCGGGATGTCTGGCATCGGCGAACCGCCCGCCGGAGGCGTGAGAACCGTGCGCGGCATGGTCTCGTTGATATCCCATTCCTCAACATTGACGATGACCCAAACGGCCAGGCGCTTGCCAGCCGGCAGCGTCAGGGCGGGACGCTCGGAAATGGCCGAAAATGAGATGCGTTCGAGTGGTTTCATGGCGTGTTTCCTTTGACCCGGGACTCAGACGATCTCGACCTGCAAGAGGTCGAGTCCTTCAATACGGCCGATCAACCTGTCACCGCGCTGCACCGGCCCAACGCCTTCTGGCGTGCCGGTAAAGATCAAGTCCCCAGGAAGCAGGCGGTACTGTCTGGAAAGCTCGCTGACGATTTCATGGACGTTCCAGATCATCTTCTCCAGGACCGAGTGCTGTCGTACGTCACCGTTTACCGCCAGGCTCAGTGCGCCCGAACGGAGATGGCCGACCTTCGCCACGGGATGGATGGGACCGCATGGCGCCGAATGGTCGAATGACTTGCCCAGCTCCCACGGCAGGCCGCGCTTGTTGCATTCGCGTTGGCGGTCACGCCGCGTCATGTCAAGCCCTGCGGCGTAGCCGAAGACATGATCCAATGCAGTATCCGGCGGCACGTCCGCCGCTTCACTGCCGATAGCAACGACGAGTTCAAATTCGAACTGAAAGTCGTCTGTGAACGTCGGATACGGGACGCGTCCATCGGTCACAATGGCATCGGCCGGCTTCTGGAAGAAGAATGGCGGGTCGCGTTCGTCACCCTCCCCCATTTCCCGGATATGGGCAAGATAGTTGCGCCCCACGCAATAGACGCGCCGTACCGGGAAGCGCTGATCGCTGCCGACGATACCAATAAAGGCGGGGGTAACGCTCGGGACCTTCGTCGATTGCACGACGACGCTGTCCGCACTGGCTCTAGGCATAAGGATTGTCTCTGTGTAAGATTATTGAACGGAGTGGCTAGAGTTTAGAGACGCGGTCGTTCGGCCTCAACGCACAGGCTTGCGAAAAGATGCGCAATCCTTACGATCCTTTGCTCCTCACGTTTCCATGCACAGAGCGAATCCCTCGAACGCCCCACTGACGCCCCTCGACCACGAGGGCAAAAAGGGCGCTGTCATCCGGAACTACACCATGGCGGCCCGGGCGCAGAGCGCCTACTTTGGCATCCACGATCAGAGCAACTGTCTGCCGAACCCGGTGCCGCACCGTCACGAGTACTTCCAGATTTACGTCAACACGCTAGGCGAAACCACTCACTACATTGGGGGCCAGCAGCGGCCCATTCGCCCCGGCACCGTAAGCTTCGTCCTGCCGTTTCTGGTTCACTACATTCCGAACGTAGCGGACGGCAAGTTCCACGTAATCAACATCAGCAAAGAGTATCTGCTACCGTCGCTTAACCTTGATGTCTTCGAGTTGTCGGAAGTGCCGCTCGCGCGCGCGCCAGAGCTTGGTCCCTTCCGCTTTCAGCATTGTCTGGATTTTCAGTTCGATGAACTGGACACCGAGTACCTTCAGGAGCTATGCGAGCGCATGGCGCAAGAATCCCAGCAATCGCCCAGTGACGATACGGCCAGCAACTTGCTGATCCGCAGCCACTTGCTAAACCTGATTGGCATGGTGTGGCGACGCCACGGTGACAAGATCCGTCTTTGCGAGGGCAACGGGATGTTGCTGCAGTCGTACAAGCAGTCCGTGCTGCGCTGCATTCGGTATATCACCCAAAACCTTTCGCGGGAACTGACCTTGGGCGACGCTGCGCAGGCCAGTCATGTATCAGCAACACACCTGGCCCACCTGCTGAAAAGTGAAACCGGAAAGACCTTTCTGGAGATCGTGACTGAAAGGCGGATCGAGCGGGCAAAGACTTTGCTGGCTTTCACATCCGCCTCGGCCGCAGAAATCGGGCAAAGCACGGGATTCGGTGAACCAAATAACTTTGCTAGGCGGTTTCGGCAGATCGTGGGTTCGACACCTTTGGCATATCGACGCCAATTCCAGGACGTGGGCGCGCGAACTTGGGTTGAGTAAGACCACGGTGGTGAGCTGAGGGCTAGCCGATGAGACTGGCATTGTTGGGGCTTTCCACTATTCTTTATTTCAAGCTTCTTATTCGTGATATTTACCTTGTATGTGTACTGCCCTCCGACTGGCCTCAGTATTCCTTGTGCTGCGGAAGCGTATCGGTGATGTCATACCACGACGCCTTGCTGCCGACAAAAACATGACGCTCGGCCTTCACGCCGGGATCGCTATCAAGCGTACCGAGGGGGAATCCGAATACCTCGGGATTGCAGTCAAATCGCGTCAATATGCTTGAGCCACATTCGCTGCAGAATCCCTTGTGCTCGCCAGGCGAGGACTCGTAAAACTTGACGGTGTTCTGCCCCGATACCCATTCCCAATCCCTAATCGCCACCTTAGCTCTCGTGCGGAAGGCCGAGGCATGGAGCTTTCGGCACATCGAACAATGACAATTCAGGACGTCGGTTAGCGGGCCGTGGATTCGGTATTTGATGCGTCCGCAGAGACAACTGCCGTGCTGGGTCATGGGCTTCTCCAGGAAGTGTTGCGATGAATGCCAAATTGGAGAAGATCGTAGGGTGTGCGGAAATTTTGATAAAGTAGCCGCCCATGAATGGATTCTTCATGATTTACGAATAATCGACGATGGATCAGCTGTTCAGCATGCAGGTGTTCTGCCAGATCGTGGACTCGGGGAGCATGGCGCAGGCAGCCCGGGTCCTCGGACTCGCGCCTGCGACGGTGACCGGCGCACTAGCTCGAATAGAAAAACGGCTTGGCGCGCGCCTGCTCGACCGGACGACGCGTCGCATCGCCGTGACCGAGGCGGGCAGGCTCTGGTACAAACACGCGAAGCGCATCATTGAACAGTCGCATGAAGCTGAAGATGCGGTCCGGCGCCTTGCGTCGGAACCAAGGGGTGAGCTGCGCGTGACATTACCGTTGGGCGTGGCGCTGACCTTTGTGTACCCGCATCTCCATGAGTTCACGGCACGCTTCCCGAGAATCAGCCTCGATCTCCAGGTTAGCGACCGGATTGTCGACCTTGTCGCCAACGGCTTCGATCTCGCCCTGCGGGCGGGGCGACCGGGGGATTCCGATTTCTCCGCTCGATGCCTCAGCACGTACCGCCGCGTAACATGCGCCAGCCCCGCCTATCTGGCATCTCATGGCGCCCCCCGGCATCCGGCCGAACTGGCACGACATCAGTGCCTGATTTACCGCCATGAACCGCATTCCTCATCTTGGCAGTACCAGGTGGACGGCACAACTATGGCAATTCCGGTAGATGGGCCATTTTCGAGTAACGAATCGCATGCGCTGATTGCATGGGCCAAGGCAGGCAAGGGAATCACCCGGCAGCCCGACTGGCTTGTCGCGCAGGACTTGCTCAGCGGTGGCTTGATTCGGCTGCTGGAAGAGTACGACGAGATTGGTGCGTCTAAGCAGCCGGGAATATATGCGGTGTTTCCGAAACCTCGCAATCACCCGAGGAAGGTCGAGGCTTTCGTGAAGTTTTTTTCTCAAAAGATCGCCTCAGCATCCCACCAGTAGCGTCACAAACGGGGCGAGGGTCGTGCGCCATATATCGAGTGTCTTGCTGGGATCGCAGGCGCCCATCGTTTCCTTGACCGGACGGATGGCTCGGATGACAGCTATCGTCGGCGGTGGCAAGTGGTTTCCTTCGACGAGGATGGCGTTCAACGCCGTATATGCGCCGTCCGCTTCGGCTTCCGTTGCCCGCGCCAGCGCGTCGACGGCCATCTGAGGCGCTGGCCGTGTCGACAGGCGTAGAGGCAGGTCAGTGCTAAATCGATAACGCTAAACCGACACCGGGTGATGACAGCATACGCAAAGCTTGTTTCCATCAGCATCTCGGAAGTATGCGCCGTAGAAGTGAGGGTGATACTGGGTTCTTAGGCCAGGAGCGCCTTCGCAATTTGCTCCGTTTGCGAGCGCACGGGCGTATGCCTGGTCAACGGTCTGCCGGTCACGCGCAAGCAATGCCACCATTTGACCATTCCCACCTCGCGCAGCATTGCCGTCATATGGCTTGCCAATAAGGAACAGCGGCCGCGGTGCGTCCGTTGCCATCCACCCTGCCCATGGCGTGTCGCGCTCGCAGAATTTGAGGTTGTGTCCTAGTTCATGCATCAACGCCGAATAAAACTCAAAAGCACGATCGAAGTCGTTAACGCCAAGAAAAATGTGCGAAATCACTTTGCGTCTCCCAGGAAGGTGGCGGCGACGAACAATATCACGGCTGTGAGGTGGCATCGCTCCTAGCCTCCCCACGAAGGGTCAGCCTCGCCGGTCCGATACCGAGACGCAAAATCGGGGCTAATTAAGCGGCAAGGCGATGTTGTTCTTCTGCGGCAATAGATGGAAACCGTCGCTCAACGTGCGATCGCAACTGGTCATTGAGCACGACCGTCCGGACTGCCTTCCTCCCCGATCCAGGATTTCCGCACCCTTGAGCCAATTGAAATGCCAACGATGGAGAGCATCGCAACGGCCGCAGCCGGCCGCAGATTCAACCGGTCAACGCAACAGCTTGATGGAATCGTTCAGCCGGTGTATCGAAGTTTAATGTCTTGCGCGGGCGTTCGTTGAGCCGCCTGGCGATGGCATTGAGCTTGGCTTGCGAATAGACCGAGAGATCGGTTCCTTTCGGGAGGTACTGTCTCAAGAGCCCGTTCGTGTTTTCGTTCGTGCCGCGCTGCCAGGGATTCTGAGGATCGCAGAAATAGACCTTGATATCGGTCGCGACAGTGAAGCGCTTGTGGCCAGCCATCTCTGTGCCGCGATCCCACGTCAGCGATTTGTACAATTCCTGCGGTAGCTTGCCAGCGTGCTTGATCAGGGCGTTGACTACAGCCTCAGAGTCCTTGCTGGCAATCTTCACCAGCATCACAAACCGGGTCTGGCGTTCGACGAGTGTTGCAATCTGGCTGTTGGCGCTGCCGAACAGCAGATCGCCTTCCCAGTGCCCGGGTATCGCGCGATCCTCTGCCGTGGCAGGGCGTTCACTGATCGATACGACATCTCGGATGTTCGTACGGTTGTCGGTCTTCAGTGTGTGTTGGCGCGATCTACGCATGGCTCGAGAACGCCGTAGGTGTTCCAGCAACTCCCTTTTCAGCGCGCCACGGGCCTGGATGTAGAGGCTCCGATAGATGGTTTCGTGCGACACCTGATAGTCCCTGTTGACCGCGTACACGTGCTTGAGCCAACCCGCAATCTGCTCTGGCGACCACTGCAATCGAAGCTTGCTTGCCACCACCTGGGCAAGTGTCCGATTCTTGACGAGCTTACATGCCTTTGGGCGCCGTGCGCGCTCCCATGCGAGCTCGTCGGCCTGGTTCGCCAGATAGCGCTGTCTGCCCCCATTTCGCCGGACCTCGCGGCTGATAGTAGAAGGAGCACGCCCCAGCCGGGCTGCTACGGATCGGATGGAGTGGCCGGCGACTACTGCGCGCGAAATCTCCTCTCGTTCGGCAAGCGTCAAGGCCAACCTGGAGCGGTGTCGTTGCGCTGGCTGTATTCCGCCAGTCTTGGCGAGAATCCCTTGTATGGAGGAGTGGTAGCGATCGAACAGTCGGGCGATCTGCGCAAGCGTGTCACCTTTGCGCCACCGCTCCCACATCAGTGCCTTTTGACTCTCGGTGTAGTAGATCCGCCGTCTTTGTTTCATTTGCAGCACCCCTCAGGCTCGCAAAGCCTTTAGTGTGTTGCATCGACCGGTGGAATCTGCAGCCGGCTGCTGCCGCTGCGCTCCCTCCAGACTTTTGCGCGTGGACACGATCCACATGACGCCGGCGTTGCCTGGCGCGGCAATAAGGTTCGATAACGTTGTGCTTATCGCGTCAATACCACGCGAAGGGGATGCAGCGGAATTGGTGATCTTGTATCCGTGAAAGCGTCGTGCAGATGGCAAGACACGGAGTCAGAACTAAAACCGCTGAATGCGCAGTGCGTCGTGGTAGCGGTGATGTGTCGGAGTCGGCTGTCAATGGGCAGGCGCTCGGAACGGGAGCAAGGTCGAAATGGGCGGCAGCTGAGCAACCGACCGACTTTAGCTCCCGGAAATCTTGCTCGCATTGCCGGCATCGACCACAGTCGACAAAATCCGCAGCCGATAAATTGAACCCATACCGATGCATCGCCGCACGATGCAGTTCGTCCAGCCTCACATCGACGATCTACTCCAAGGCGTGGCATTGCGTGCAGAAAAAATGGAAATGCGGGGGATGGTCGGCTAGTTCATAGTAGTGACGGGCGCGAGGAATCCCTCTTTCAATCTTGACTCTGCCCACCAGGCCCGCGTCCGCCAACTGATAGAGCGCACTGCGGAAGGTTGACACCGGTACTTTCTCCTGCAGGGTCAGCATGACCGCGCAAAGCCTGTCGACTGTCAAATGGCGGGGCGGGCAGCGACGAAGGATATGCAGGACCAATTGGTTTGCTGGTGTCGGAGACAGGCCGCTTTTCCTGAGAAGTTCCGTAGCCCATATCCTGTCCTCCTCGACAACGGCGTACGCGGAGGTCTCAGGTCCCGGTCGGCGAGGGATTGGCATTGATGTTCGGAGATGGCCAGCTTCAGCGCGGCCGAGGGGGAACGGCGTTCCTCGGATCGGTCACTGTGGTGCCGGCAACACTGGACAATAGTAGTACGCCAATGACGGGCTCGCCATACAGGCTAATCGCCAGCCCGCAATTATGCTGCTCGCCATTGGTGAACATCGAACCGTGGGAGCAATCAGCATAGTGCACCCAATAATGATTCACAATCAGCGGCAGCACTACTGGCCCATAGGACCTGGCACACGCACAGTCCAGAGTTCGGATTCACCCCCGAAAGCCGGCAACCAGTTGCTTCATTGCCCGGAAGGCTGTAGCGCGGTCGTCGCCTAGCAGGAAGGCGTGAACGCCTTGTTCGCGCCAGTGCTCGCATTGCCCGGCAGCGCGCGGAATGGCGCAGAACGGCACGCCGTGTCCATGGCAGGCCTGCGCGACACGGCGGATAGCAGCCTGCACGGAAGGATGCTGCGCGTCAGCGGGCACGCCGAGGCTTTGCGACAGGTCGATCGCACCCTCCAGCACCATGTCGATGCCCGGCACGCTGACAATCTCTTCGATGGCATCGACGCCTTCCCGGTCCTCGATCATGGCCACCACCATCAGCTCACGGTTGGCCCGCTCGAAGTAGGCCGGCAACGCCAGCGTGCCGAAGCCGGTGGTCCGCCCCCCGGTGATGCCGCGCGTGCCGAGCGGATGATAGCGCGCGCTGTCGACCGCCAGTTCGGCCTCCGCCCGGCTGCGCACGTGCGGCACCACGATGCCCTGCGCGCCGGCATCCAGCACGCGCAGGATGATGTCCGGCGCCGCGCATGGTACGCGTACCAAGGCGGTGGTGCCGGCGCATTCCGCGGCGCGAATCATGTTCTCCAGCGTCTCGGGGTTCACGCCGACATGCTCGAGGTCCAGGATCACGAAATCAAAGCCGGCGTAGCCGATCATCTCGGTCATCAGCGGCAGGGGCAGCGAGTTGATCAGCCCGAACACATCGCGCCCGGCCGCAAGCGCAGCCTTCAGTTGGTTAGGCTGCAGCATGGGAATCCTCCACGCGAAGGTAGCAGTGCCGCGGGTGCGGGTGGCGCAGGAAGTCATGGTGCGAGATGTGCCAGGCGTAGGCGCCGGCATACGGAAAGACCACCAGGTCGCCAGCGCGCACGCGGACCACCGGAGCGTCTTGCGCGAGGATGTCCTTCGGCGTGCAGAGTTGCCCCACAATATTGACCCGCGCGTCTTGCACGCTGGGGCGCGCAAACGGGTAGCGCCATGGTTCCACGGGCAGCACCTGGAACGGGTGGCTGTGCCCCTGCGCATAGGGCGTGCGGAAATGGTGTGTGCCGCCGCAGGCCACGACGAAAGCGCGGTCGAAGGCGTGCTTTACGTCGATCACCTCCATCGCGTAGTAGCCGCAGAAGGCGGTGATATAGCGCCCGCATTCAAAGCGCACGGTCAGCCCGTCGCGCTGATCCGATAGCGCCGGGAGGCCTTCGGCGAAGGCGGCCCAATCGAACTGCCGCTCGGGCTCGCGGTAATTGACGCCGATGCCGCCGCCGACGTTGATTTGGTCCAGGGTGTCGAGCCCGTACTCCGCGCGCCAGCGCCTGACCTGTTGCAGGTAGGCGTCGAGCAGGCGCAGGTGGGCGGCGGCATCGAGCTGGTGCGACATCAGGTGGAAATGGAAGCCACGCAGCCGGATCTCCGGGTGTTCGCGCAGCCATGCCAGGCAGGATGGCAGCTGGTCGCCGGCGATACCGAATGGCGTGGGCTTGCCGCCCATCATCAGCGTGGTGGCCTGCAGTCCTTCGATGGCGAGGTTGACACGCAGCAACACCGGGGCGGTGACGCTGCGCTCCCGCGCGAGCCAGGCCAGCCGTTCGAGTTCATGCAGGCTTTCCGCATGCAGGGCCTCGACGCCGAGATCGAGCGCCCTGGCCAGTTCCGCATCGGTCTTGCCGGGGCCGCTGAAAATCAGCGGTACATCCGCAAAGTGCTCGCGCACCCAGGCCAATTCGCCGCCCGAGGAGATCTCGAAGCCGTGCGCGAGCGGCTCCAGTGTTTGCAGGATCGGCAGGTCGGAATTGGCCTTGATCGCGTAGAACAGCTCGAAGCCGGCCGGCAGGCCGCGCGCCGTGGCCGCGGCGTGGCGCCGCAGCGCCTCCAGGTCGTAGACGTAGGTGCACAGCGGGGTGCTGGCATTGGCCAGCGCGTCGTGCAGGTGGGCAGCGACGCGCGTCCAGCGCAGTTCGGGGGCGGTCATTGCCATGCCGCCTCCACGCCGGCGAAAGGAATGGGATTGGTGACAGGCACATAGGTGGAAGCGCGGTCAGCGCGCTGGAAGAAGCGGTTGCTGAAATTGGTCTTGGCCGGGAATGGGCTGCCGGCCAGCAGCCCATTGATACGCCGGGCCGAGGCCGCATTGCCATAGCGATGCTGGTAGGTATGGAGGTGATGGCGCACCACGGACCACAGCCGCGTGGTCATGGACGGCCTGCCGGCACCGAGCTGGGCGATGACTTCGCACAGGTTGTTGACGAACAGGCAATAGGCCACGCGGTTCCAGCCTTGTTCCTCGTCGTACCACAGCGATGCCTGCGCGCGTTCGCTGAGCTCCGGCATCGAAGACGCGGGATGGCGCGAGGGTGTCAGCTTCACGCCCTCAAAGTCGCGCAGGAAGAGCTGCGCAGGTAGGCCCTGGCGCAGTCCGAGCACCACGTTCTGCAGGTGCGGCTCGAAGATGACGCCGTACGCGAAGAACAGGTGGAAGACCGGATAGACCAGTTGCGACACGTAGGCGGAGAACCAGCGCTCGGCCATGGCATCCACAGGCGTCCCTGCCTGCGCCGCGAGTTCGGTCAATAGGCGCTGCATGCGGGCTTCGCCGTAGTAATGGTTGCCGAACAGCGAGCCGGCCAGTAGGGGCACGCAGTCAGGCGTGCGCAATGTATCCACGCTCTGGCGCAGGATCAGGCCGAAGCCTTCGATGACCTGGCGATTCTTCTCGATATCGGCGTCCTTGAGGTCCACCGACAGGAACGCTGGTTCCTCCATCAGCGCCAGGCCCGGGAACAGCCGGCCGAGATCCGGCAGCAGCGGACGCAGCACGCGGTTGACGTGCATGGCGCTCTCCAGTTCGTACCATGCATTCTTGCGCACGCAGTTGGTAATACGGATGTTCAGCGACAGCTTGTAGAAGTATGGATTGCCGGGCTGGTACAGGGTGCGGATCGACGAGGTAGGAAAGAAGTCCGCGCCCTGCGCGCCCAGGTCCTGTATGCGGCCGCTCGCCAGTGCATCGCGCACAAGCGGGTGCTCGCGCAGGTAACCCGCCTGCCAGGGATGGACCGGCACCGCCACGCGGTCGGCGGCGACCGCCGGGGCATTCGCCGCGATCAGCTGGTCGCAGTTGGCGTCGAGCAGGGACTGCTGCGCGATGTCGTCGCGCGGTACCGCAAACCACGCGAGCGGAAAGCGGGTGCGCAGTTCCGGCGAGTAGCGCAGCAGGTCCTCATCGGAGAAGCCCTGCCGGCTCTTCGGTGTGGGGTGGAACGGATGGCCGAAGGTAAGCGATTGCTCGGAATCAATGTAGGCCTCCACCGGATCGGCCGGAATCGTGGCGGGCACCGGCACGGACAGGACTTCCGTGCTGACGGCCACGCTGTTGCGGATCTGCTCCATCAGCTCCGTATTGGGCGGCAGTTCGTGCTGCTGCGCCATCTCGCGCAACACCAGCGCGGCCAGCGATTCCCAGTCGAGCAGCGCCCACGGCTTGTTCTCGGCCTTGTGGAACACTGGCGACAGATAGCGATAGTTACCGGTCAGCCAGGCACCGCCGACCACGGCCAGGAGCCGGTCGTGGATATGCGGCAGCTGCACTTCCAGGACCTGGGCCTGCTCGCGCTGCAGCGTCATCGTAATCGTCGCGGGCCAGTCGTTCTGCCCGGCTGGCAGGCCGACGCGCAGCTGGCCGGCGGGCGCCGCGACTTCGCGGCAGTAGCAGTTCAACAGCGTTTCCTGGCAGCGACGCGCGGCAGCCAGTTCCGCCAGTTCTGCCGACATGCGGCGCCTGCCGGTAACTTCCATCTTGGTTTGCACTTGCATTGTCGTGTGACCTCGTTCTCGGGAGGGATCAGAGTGTGCTCATCCGCTGTTTGGCGGTAAGGAGCAGGTAAGCGACGGCCGGCGCAAGCAGCGCGGCGCCAAAGAGGTAAGGCGTACGCTGGCCGGCCAGGCTGACTGTCGCGCCTGCGGCAAGTCCGGCGACGACGCCCCCCCATTTCGAACTGCTTTCGAACCAGCCGAAGGTCCGCCCGGCATTGCCGGCGTGCACGACGCTGGCCACCAGCGCGTGCAGCGCGATAAAGCCGACCGTCATGGCGGTGCCCATCAACAGGCGCCAGGCCACCAGCGCCGGCAGGCCGAGCGGCGCCGCCTGTGCCAGCAGGGTGATCACCAGCGTGCCGTAGGCGGTAGCGAGCAGTCCCAGCGACGGGGCCAGACCCAGCCGCCGTGACAGCAGCGGTGCGGTGGCCAGATACACCAGGTGTGGCAGACCGAACAGCAGCCCGGCCTTCGCCGCGGATATGGCAGGCATGCGCTGCTGAATGTCGGGGATGAAGTACGGGAACGTCACGACGGTGGCGAACACGAACGCGAACTGCAGCACGTAGATCTGGCGGGCCGTGGCTGGTGCCGCGGCACTTGTGTCGCCGGTGGGTGCCGCCGCGCGCTTTGCCACGCTGGCGGCATCGCTCGCAGGCAACCATGCGATCAGTGCCGCGGCGGCCAGCGGCAGCAACGCCAGCCAGCGGTACAGCACGATCGGCGACTCCGCCCCCATCCACAGGCCGAGGCAGGCGGGCGCCGCCACCAGCGCGGCGCGCGCCGACCACTGCATCGCCGTCAGGCTGCGTGTGAGCGTGGTGCCGCTGGCGACAGTTGCCAGGTAGGCATTGGATGCGGAGAAGGTGCCGCCCAGCACACCCTGCAGCACGAGCGCCGCCAGGAAGGTGAGCGAGTTGGTCGCGTAGCTGGCAAGCAGGAAGCTTGCCGCCAGGCCCAGTTGCGCGCGCATCAGCAGCGGCTTCTTGCCGAAGCGATCCGCGAGCCGCCCCCACCATGGCGCGGACACCGCTGCCAGCAGCGTCGGCACCACGTAGAACGCACCCGCGAGCCACGGCACGTCATTGTGCAGCGAGCGCTGCAGGATCAGCGCGAAGAATGGCGGCATGCCCAGCGCCGCAAACGCCGCGATGAAATGGCACAGCATGACCACCGCCACTACCTGTCGGGTACCGGTACTGGTGCCGGTACTCATGCGGTCACCTGGAGGAAGTTGGGCGCGCGCTTGCCGTAGAACTTGTTGACGTCGGTCGCGCCGGTCTGAGCCTTCTCCACCAGCGACGCCGCGGTCAGCAGGTACTTGAGGTGCAACCGGTCGTCATCAAGCAGCACCTGGCGCGCGAAGGCGGTGTCTTCGCCAGCGGCGGCCAGGTCGGCAAGCACGGCCTCCACATGGCGCCGCACGCGCGCGTACCCCGCGGCGGGATCGGTGCCGCGACGCTGCGCCAGGCCTTCCACCAGCGCTGCAATGTTCAGCTGCAGCGTGATGGTGACGAACATCTGCGCCAGCGGCAGCGCACTTGCCACGCCAATGCGCTGGTCTTCCAGATCGTTGAGGCGGCCCGCCAGTGCCGGCCAACGGCGCGCGAGCGTGCCGCGGTCGATGCGGGCGGCATCGTTGTCCTTCAGCAGCAGGCGCAAGCCATCGTCGCCATAGACCAGCATCGAATTCTGCTGGTTCGACTCCAGCGCAATCCCGTAGCGCAGCCACAGCGTGAGGTGCAGTTGCAGCGTGAGTGCCAGGTAGGCGTCAAACCATGCATTGAGGTTGCCGGTGTGGTAGCGGGCGGCAAGTTCCTCTGCCACGCACAGGCCGCCGGCGGTTTCGGCCAGCAGACCGGCAACCGGCACCACCGTAGCGTTCGCCAGCTGCTGTTCGGGGTAGCGGCGCAGGATGTAGCCCAGGAATGGGCGCTGGTCAATGTGGGCGCCGTTAGCCTCATCCGTCAGAAGCACCTGGCCGTTAAGGTTTGGTTCACGCCGGACGATATCACCAAGCAGCGTTTGGATGCGATGTCCGTCGCCGATAGTACTGGGCTTAATGGTACGGATGTTCCTGGCGCCCAAGGTACGGATCGTGAGCGGCAGCTTGACGTGCCAGTCGGGCGCATCGAGCAGGATCAGCGAACGCACCGACAGCGTGGGCGACACGCGCATGTAGGCGCGTGGGGCGCGGATGATCTGGCCGTCCAGTCCGGCTTCGGCCAGGAAGCCGTCCAGGTGATGCTGCCATACGAACGGATGCACGGGCACCAGCGCATGTGATGCAGCGAGCGCGGGATCGAGACCGACATCGGTGAAGTCCGGCCAAATCGGCGGCAGCGTGTCGCCGCTGGGATGATGGCGCTCGCGCGGGACCGCCAGCCAGGTCAGCGCAAAGACCGGCTGGAACTCGGGCGCGTAGTGAGCCAGCTCACTGGCGGCAAAGCCAAGCTTGGCACGCGCGGTGGGGTAATAGGGATGGTCGAGGAAGCCTGCGATGCGGTCGTAGTGGAGCATGCGCTGGCCCCATGCCGGCAGTGCGTGACCGTCGGCACTGTCGGGTTGCGTAAACCAGCGTGCGCGCTCAGCCATCGAAACCTTGCGATGCTCGACAGCCGCACGGCATTCGTCGCCGTAGTCGGTGAACAGGCGTGCGTCTTCAGCAGGAAGATTGCCGGCGAATGCTGCCAGGATCGTGTCGACGTCATGCAGTGGGGAGAACGCGCCGGCGTCTTCTCGCAGCAGCGGCAGGCGGGTCAGGCGCCATTCCTGCATGTAGCGGGTGGGCGTAACTGGGATCCAGAGCGTGCCGGCACCAAGGTGAGCCACGCGCAGCCACTGCTGGCGGGCGTCGAAGCCATGCCCGGTGGCGGCCGGTACGGCATCGGCGCTGTGCAACTCGCCGCGACTGGCGCACGCGCGGACATCTTCGCGCAGCAAGGTGTCGACGACACGGACGCAGATATAGGCGGCATCCGCATCTGGCGTCGCGGCGGACAGGCCCGGTTGGTCAGGCAGACGGTCGGTCATTGTGCGATCTCCCATGCGAGCTTGCTGCTGGCCAGCTCCACCGCGGCGGCGAGACCCGAGGTATCCGGACCGTCCGCGAGCTGGGACGCATTTCAGCGCGGGGCCGGTCGGGTTCTCTCGCCAGGTGAGCCGCACGCGGCGGACATGGGCATCGTTCCCAGGGATCCCGCCCAGTACCAGGGACGCCGCTGGGCAACACGGCGACATATTTGGATTGACCGCATCGCCTGCGCCTGGCTGATTCAGCGCTTCATTGATCCGCACGCGACATTCCTCTGGCTTGCTGATCCGCAGGCGTGTCCCGATGACGCGCTTGGATTCGATTTCGACGGTGCCGCTTTCACGCACGTGGGCCAGCGCGTCAGTTTCGAGGTGTTGTTGGCCAGCTTTGGGCTGGAGGAAGACCGCGCCCTTGCCCGCATCGCCGCGATCGTCCATGCCCTGGATGTCGGCGGGGACCCGCCCGCGGAGGCCGCCGGTCTCGAAGCGATGCTGTCAGGGCTGCGGCAGACCGCTCGGGACGACGACCAATTGCTCGCCGAAGGCATACCGGTTCTGAGCGCGTTGCATCGTCATTTCAGCACCCGGCCCAAGCGCTGATCTCTCACTTACCTATGCACCAATGAAAGCCGATCGCACTACCGTTCCGTCCCCCTCAGGGGGGTCTTACACCCTGTGGCAACTGGTGGCGTACATGCTGCGCCTGGGCACCCTGGGCTTTGGCGGCCCCGTGGCGTTGGCTGGCTATATGCATCGCGACCTTGTCGAGTCGCGCAACTGGTTCACCGAGGCCGACTACAAGGAAGGACTGGCCCTGGCCCAATTGGCGCCCGGCCCGCTGGCAGCACAGCTTGCCATCTATCTCGGTTTTGTCCACTACCGTATTGCCGGCGCGACCCTGGTCGGCATCGCCTTTGTGCTTCCGTCCTTCCTCATGGTGTTGGCGCTGGGTTGGGCATACGTGCGCTTTGGCGGCCTGACGTGGATGCAGTCGGTCTTCTACGGCGTGGGTGCCGCGGTGATCGGAATTATCGCGATCAGTGCGTACAAGCTGACGCGCAAGAGTGTTGGCGGTGACCCCTTGCTCTGGACCATCTATGCCGTCCTGGTCGCGGTCACCATCATCACGGAATCAGAGATCGCGTGGCTGTTCATTGCCGCCGGCGTCCTCGTGTGGTTCTGGCGCGCGCCGCCGAAGTGGTTCAAACAAGGTGGCATGCCGATCGCTGCTGCGTGGCAAATTGCGCCGGGCTCGGGAATTTTGACCAACTTCGATTTGCCGTTGCTGACGCAGATTGGGTTGTTCTTTGCCAAGGCTGGCGCCTTCGTCTTCGGCTCGGGCCTTGCCATCGTTCCGTTCCTGTACGGCGGCGTCGTGACCGAGCATCAATGGCTCAACGAAAAGCAGTTCGTCGATGCGGTAGCGGTGGCGATGATTACGCCGGGTCCCGTCGTCATCACGGTGGGCTTTATCGGCTATCTGGTGGCTGGGCTTCCCGGGGCCATCGTCGCTTCGTTGGCCACCTTCCTGCCGTGCTATCTGTTCACCGTGATTCCGGCGCCCTACTTCAAGAAGTACGGGAAGCTGCCTGCCATTGTCGCCTTCGTGGACGGCGTGACAGCCGCCGCAGTCGGGGCCATCACGGGCGCCGTCGTTGTGCTGGCTAAACGTTCCATTATCGATGCACCCACACTGGTGTTGGCGATCGTGACCGTGCTGCTGCTTTGGCGATTCAAGAAGTTGCCGGAACCGGCGATTGTCGCTGGCGCCGCGGCAGTGGGTCTCCTGGTGTATCCGCTGCTGCGGTCCTGAAACCCTGATGCGGGCGGCCAGGCACCCGTACCCATGAGGAGACGACCATGAAATGGGTCACCCGCGAAAGGCCAAAGATCGACCGCATTGCCTGTCCTTGGCTGATCGCCCGCTATATCGATGAGACGCCTGAGTTTTTGTATGTGCCGCCGGCCGACGTATTGGCTGTTGCACAAAGCACTGGCGCCGTTCCATATGATGTGCCCGATGTGGAGTTGTCGCATGTCGGCGACCATTGCAGCTTCGATGCCTTTCTCGATAAGTACGGATTAGCCGAGCCGGCCCTGCAGCAGCTTGCCGCCATCGTGCGTGGCGCGGACACATCGAGGCTGGACCTCACGCCACAGTCGGCGGGACTTTATGCCATCTCGCTCGGTTTATCGCGGCGCTTTGCCGACGATCACGAGATGCTTCGCCATGGCATGGTTCTCTACGATGCGCTGTACGCCTGGTGCAGGGATTGCCAATCGGAGACGCACAACTGGCCACCAGCGCAACGCATCTGAACGCAGCAGCTGGCAGCCCGCTGCGAGATCAATGGCAATGTCGAATGCCAGTCTTGTGGTCCATATGGCAGCCATTTCGATCGGTGCCGCCGCTATGCGACCACGCCGCAGTAGACGCGAAACCGAGGACCGCAAAGATAAGAACAATGGCGCTGCGCAGCATGATGTCTCCGTCCGTCTAGTGTTGATTTGACGGTAAGGTAGCACCGAAGACGCATTTGGCCATCCCTTCGCAAGGAGGGATGGCCACCTCCTCAAGCGCGGAGGCTTACTTCACCGCGAACCTGACGGTTACGGTTTTGCCATCGGCAAAGGCGACATTTGCCACCACCTTCGCACCGGGAGCCACGGCGATTTGTTCGGCGCCCACCAGCACATTTCCTTCCGCGGGCTTGAGCGCCGTCTCGCTCTTCTTGCTGCCATTGAGCACCGTCAGCTTGCCGCTCGCGCCCGCGACCGACTTCTTCTGGTCATGGTCGTCCACGTACAGGCTGACGTTGCCGTCCTTTGCCACCAGTTCGAACTGCATATCGCTCGCCGTCTGCACGACGCCGCCGTACTGCGCCGGCTTAGCGCCGTGCGCCATCGCCGTGCCCGAGATCGAGATGCAGATTGCGGCCAGCGCCGCGGCAATGCGTTGGTTCATAGTCCACTCCAAAAAACAGTGGGCGGCTCGAGGGCGCCGCCCTGACCCATTTCAATAGGCGTGCGTGCCGGCTTGGCCGGCGAGTTCTTCGATGGATTCACGCCCGAACAGCCATACCGCCAGCGGCGTCAGCACGGTGTCCAGCAAGGTCGAGCTGACCAGCCCCCCGAAGATCACGACGGCCACCGGATGCAAGATCTCCTTGCCGGGCGCATCGGCCGCCACCAATAGCGGCGTCAGAGCGAATGCCGCCACGAGAGCGGTCATGAGCACCGGGGTCAGACGCTCCAGCGAGCCTCTGACGATCATCGGCATGCCGAACGACTCCCCTTCGAGCCGGCAAAGATTGATGTAATGGCTGACCTTGAGAATGCCATTGCGCGTCGCGATGCCGGTCAGCGTGATGAAACCGACCATCGATGCGACGGACAACGTCAGGCCCGCGGCCCACATCGCAATGACGCTGCCAATCAGCGCGAAAGGTATGTTGGCCATGATGATCAGCGTCAGCCGATGCGCGCGATATCGGGAATACAACACCAGGTAGATCAACGCCAATGACATGACGGCCAGGAGAGCAATCAGCTGCGTAGCCAGCTCCTGCGCCTGGAATTGCCCCTCGATGCTGACGAAGTACCCGCCCGGCAGACTGGACTGCGCGACCGCGCCCCGTACTCCGGCGATGATGCGGCCCATGTCGGAGCCGTCGGTATTGGCGTAGACGACGATTCGTCGCCGGCCATTTTCCCGGCCGATCTGATTGGGGCCATCGCCCTCTTCCACCGATGCGATGGCGGCCAGCGGCACGGGCCCGCGTGGCGACTGGATCATGATGCGCGCCAGATCCTGTGGCGTGCGCTGCGTTTCGGCCAGCCGCACAACGAGATCATGACGTCTCACGCCCTCGATAACCTGGGATGCCCGTGCGCCTTCGGAGAGCGTCTGCATGGCGCCCAGCGCATCGCCGGGCGTGATGCCATACTGCGCGGCCTTTCGATAATCCAGGCGCACGTTCACCTGTGGAATCAATACCTGTCTCTCGACCGTGATGTCGACCAGGCCGGGCACCTGCGCCAGGCGACCGCGGACGGATTCCGCCAAGCCCCGCAGGGTATCGAGGTCGTCGCCGTAGATCTTCAGGGCGATCTGCGCCCGCACGCCCGACAGCAGATGGTCCAGGCGATGAGAGATCGGCTGCCCGATGGCGACGGATGCAGGCAGCGAGGAGAGTTGTGCGCGGATGGCGGCCATGACTTCCTCGCGGCTGCGATCGGAACGCTTCAGGTCGACATCGATCTCGGACGAATGCACCCCTTCGGCATGCTCGTCGAGCTCCGCGCGGCCAGTACGGCGGCCCACCTGCGTGACTTCCGGTACCTGGCGAATCAGCGATTCGGCCAAGGCGCCCATGCGGTTCGCCTCCGTCAGCGATGTGCCCGGATTGAACATCAGGGACATGACCAGCGAGCCCTCGTTGAAAGCCGGCAGGAAGGCCCGCGGAAGCCACGGTATCGATGCCGCCGCGATAAGCGCGGCGATCCCGGCGCCAGCGAGAATGACCCGGGCACGCGGAAACGACCAGTTCAGCACGCGCGTATCGACCCGCTTGAGCCATCGCACCAAGGGACTATCGGGATGGTCCAGGCGCTTCATGCCGGGAAGCAGGTAGTAGGACAGCACCGGTGTGACGGTCATCGACACCAGCATCGACGCAAGGATGGACACGATATAGGCCACGCCCAATGGCGCGAACAACCGGCCCTCGATGCCTGGTAGCGCAAACAGCGGCACGAACACCAGGACGACGATCAACGTGGCATAGACGATGCCCGAGCGCACCTCCACGGACGCGCGCCAGATCGTCTCCAGTACCGCAGGCGCCTCCGTCATGGTCTTGCGCTGCTTGAGCCGGCGCAGGATGTTCTCCACATCGACCACCGCATCGTCGACCAATTCGCCAATGGCGATGGCCAAGCCCCCCAGCGTCATCACGTTGATCGACTGGCCCAACACGTGAAAGGCCAGCGCCGTCACGGCCAGGGACAGCGGAATGGCGATCAGAGAAATGGCGGTCGTGCGAGCACTGAGCAGGAAGGCAAAGAGGATGATCGCGACCATGATGGCGCCGTCGCGCAGTGCCTCAACCACATTACCGATGGAAGCCTCGATGAAATCCGCTTGCCGGAACAGCACGCGCGGCGCTTCCAGGCCCTTGGGCATGCCCTGCTTGAGCTCGGCCAGCGCCGCTTCCAGTTCGCGTGTCAGCTTGACGGTATCGGCGTCCGGTTGCTTTTGCACACTGACAATAACGGCCGGCTTGCCGTTGAACCCGGCGTCGCCGCGTTTGACCGCGGGGGCATGGCGCACACTGGCGACCTGCTGGAGCAGCACCGGGGCACCATCGCGATATGCGACGGCCAGCCCGCCGAGATCATCCAGGCGCGTCGTACGGCCCAGGTTGCGAATCAGATATTCCCGGCCGTTCAGGTCGATGAAGCCGCCACTGCTGTTGCTGGCGAAGTCCCGCAGCGCGTCGGACAACTGGCCGAGCGAGATACCGAACTGCGCCATCCGTGCAGTGTCCGGTTCAACCCGAAGCTGACGGACTTCGCCGCCAATGGGAATCACCTGTGATACGCCCGGCACCGACAGCAGCCGCGGGCGCAGAACGAAATCGGCGTACTCGCGTGCCACCATCGGGCTGACGCTCTGAGCGTCGATCGGCAAGGCGATGAGCATGATCTCGCCCATGATGGACGAAACCGGCCCCATGATGGGCGTCAGTCCACCGGGCAATTGCTCCCGCACCAGCGCCAGGCGCTCCGACACCAATTGCCGGTTGCGATAGACGTCGCTCCCCCAATCGAATTCGGCATAGACAATCGACAGTCCCACGCCCGAGACCGAACGCACTCGCGTCACGCCAGGCATGCCATTGAGCGCGGTTTCGATGGGAAAGGACACCAGCAACTCGACCTCCTGGGGCGCCATGCCGCCTGCCTCCGTGATCACCGTCACCAGGGGCTTGTTGAGGTCCGGAAACACATCCACGGGCGTACGCCAGGCCGTCATGGCCCCGAACGCCATCAAAATCGTAGCCAGGGCCAGCACCACCAGCCGGTTGCCGAGGCTGGCACGAACTATCCAGTTGAACATGCCCGCCCCTACCGAATCTGGTTGATCAACGAGGCACCGCTGACCACCACGCGGTTCTCGGGGGACAGACCGTCAACCACGACGACATTGCGCGCATCCAGGACACGTACCTGGACGGGCTGTGCGATAAAGCGCTGGGTCCCGGACTTGATCCAGACACTGGTCTCATTGTTCTGCCCGCGGACCACCGCTTCGCTTGGCAGCACAATTCCCTTCACCGTGTCGGTCAGGTGCGCAACGACGGTCACGGGTTGCCCGACCGCAAGAGGGAGCGACGTCTGGCCGGCAAGCCGGAACGTCAGCGGTACCGCGCCGTTGCGCAAGCTGCGGCCCGCGCCGACAAACTGCAACGCCCCGCCCTGCACGTTTGCCAGGGCTCCATCCCGGATCCGGCCAGCGAGCGAGGCGTCGGCGCTCTGGGCCTCCACCATCAAGCGGGTCGGGTCGACGATTTCATACAAGACGTCATCACTTGCGGCGACTTGACCTGCGACGACGTTGGCCGAGGCGACAATGCCGCTCGCCGGCGCGCGCAGCGCATCGGTCTGATGCAGGCTGGTTCCCACGGCGGCGCGCTGACCGGACAGGCTCTGGACTTCGGCGCGTGCAGCTTCGATGTCCTTGCGGGGGATGCTGTCCTGCAGCGACTCCAGCCGCTGCAGGCGCTGTTGCGCGAGCTTCAAATTCGCGCTCAGGTTTGCCAGTTGAGCTTGCTGATTGCCGATGTCGAAAGGTTCGTTCTTGTGCCGCAACACCGCCATGACGTCGCCCTTTCGCACACGCTGGCCCAGCACAGGGAATCCGCCCGGCGGCGCCTCAAGCCAGCCGGGGTGTCCGGCCTGCAAGCGGCCACCCGCGTTCGGGTCCATCACCACAGTCGCATTGAGCTCCAGCGACACAGGATGCTCGCCAGCTTGCGGCATGATGGTACGAATGGCCATCCGGCGCTGCGCCAGCTTGGGCACCTGCACGCTGCCATCAGGAAGCCGCGCGAGCCCGGCCGCTGCAGTTGGCGCGGGTCCGTCAAGATGCTCGCCGTCGGGACCATGGGCGCCCGGAGCGGCCCAGGCGGGAACGATGGCGCTGAATTGGGCCGCGGCGGCGGCCACCAGCAGCGCCCGGCAGAATGTCGTGTTTTTCATGTGATGTCGGCCTATCGGTTCATCGCGCCAGTCCGACGGCGATACCGGCGGATCATGACGAACAGCCCCAGTGCGAGGACCACTGCGATCGCAGCGCCGGCCCAGGGCTTCCAGGCAACGTGGTCGTGGCCGTGTTCGTCGCCACCAACGGTGATACGCCCCTCGATCAGATCGGATTCGGCGCCGGCAACCAGCGTAAAGACGAGCGCATGCTGCCCCGGTGCCTGCAGCGCCTTCAGCAGTGCCGCATCGGTGAAGGAAAAGTCCCCCAAATCGGCATGCAGCTTGGCCTGCGCCTTGATTTCCCCTAGCTCGACCTCTAGCGTGCCTGCTGTCACTGGCTCGTTGGTCGCATAGCGATCGACGAGTATGGATAACTCATCGTCGTAGAGCGTCCCGACTAGCTCGAACGCTTCGGTGTTTGCTTCGATGGTCGGCCTTGTGGTCCCGGCCGAAGTTGCGGCCGGGGCGTCAAGATGTTCGCCACTTGGGCCGTGCGCGCCGGGGGCTGCGTATCCAAGGCCGCATCCGAACAGCAGCACAAGCGCGATGAGGCAACGATTCATGGCAATACTCCCAGAGCCTGTTTGAGATTGGCGATGGCAGCGCCGCGCCGCGCGCGCTGTCGCGCTGCGTCGGCTTCGGCTTCCAGCGCCTGGTTTTGTGCGCGCAATACCTCGGTCAGGCCGATTTCGCCTGCATCGAAGGTCTTGCGCAGGAGGACCGCGCGCTCGGCGAGCATCGCGCTGCGCTGCTCACTGAGCTTGAGCTGCTGCTCCACCAGCGTGAGAGCCTGTCGCGATGCCTCCGCTTCGGACTGCACCACGCGCTCCATGCGCTCCCGCTCCGCGCGTGCGGTCATGACTTCGGTCTGAGCGGCAGTTTCCCTTGGCAGATTGCGGGCGTCCGTCGCAAACGGAATCCGAATGAACACGCCCACGGTCTGGTCGGACGGCGCGCCGCCACCGGCCGCATCACGGCGATAGGAGACCCCTACCTCCGGAGCGTCCCGGCGGGACTTCTGCAGATACCCGAGTTGTCGTTGCGCGCGGAGCAGGCCTCCGGCGGCGGCTTCCAGCGATGGGTGGGCCGAGACGGCCTCGGGCATGGCAGGTCGCTCCTCGTAGCGCAGCGGCAGCGCGGAGGCACCGGTCAATTGGAACAGCCGTGTTGACAGTTCGGTCATCCGTGCCTGGCTGTCGGTCAACAACGCGCGCGTGGCGAGAAGATCCTGATCCGCTAGCAGCAGATCGGTCCGGGCAAGATCGCCGGCGGAAACCCGTCGTGCCACATCGTCGCGCAAAGATGTGGCGTTTAGCACGCGTCGGCGCAACACTTCCTGCTCGGCCGCAGCCGCCGCAAGCTGCCAGACCCGATCCCGCAATTCGCCGGCAACGGCCAGCCTGGCAAGTCTCGCTCTGGCATCCGCCTCCGCCAGCTGGGCGTCAGCGAGCTCGCCCCTCGCCGCTCGCTGACCCGGCAGCCAGATAGGCACGCCAAGCGCGACTTCGCTTTCTCGAACGCCCCGCCCGTCCGTGAACCGGTCCCCACGATGACGCAGGTCGGCGACGGGAGGTCCGGCGATCAGCGAATCCGCCTGAATACGACTTGCAGCGGCCTCCTGTCGCCGCCCCTCGGCCGTCTGGAGCGCGACCGAACGCTCCCATGCGACCTCGAACAGGGACTGCAGGTCCGCTGGCGCGGATCGCTCAGCGGGCGCTTGGGCGTATGTAAGGGGCGACAGCACGAGCGCTGCCACCAGAAGTAGAAATGATCTCTGCATGAAAAACCCCAACGCGAATGGCTTGAAGAAGCAATGCGACGGGGCGCGACCCGTAAAAAGGCGTCGCAGCAGACGAACAAACGAACGCTACCCCGTCGTCAGACAGGAGCGTGAGGTGGGCGTAATGGTGGTGTGCCGGTAGGATCCGGTATCACAGCGCCGTCAAACAGGGGCGTCTGGTAACGCGGCGGCAGGACGGGAAGCGAGTAAGCCAGGCTTACCGTTCCCAAGAGGTTCGAGGCGAGCTCGAAGTCCAACTGGTGTGACGCCGAGGCGCTGGAGTCGTCCTCGTGGATATCGCCATCGTCGTCATGATGATGCGGCACGTGCTCGGCGTGGACAACCATATGGTCCAGCACCGGGCCGGACGCATGCGCGAATTGCCGCTCCACTGCAGCGAGAGCCTGCAGCGGGAGCATCAGCATCAAAAGGATGGCAACAATTCGCGACATGCGCCGGATTCTACAGGAATATGCCGGCGTCATTGGCGCACCCCTGCCGCGTAAAGGGCCGCCCAATCACCTGGTCGCCTCAATTGTCGGATGCGCGCGACAATGCCATTCCGCTATGCCAACCGCAATACGCCATGTCACTACGCTTAGCATCCCCGGCGCTCGCTGCCGCGATACTTTTTGGAGCCAGCACTCCGCTGGCCAAGGCTTTGACCGGGGGAATATCGCCGCTGATGTTGGCGGGACTGCTTTACTTGGGCAGCGGAATCGGCCTGCTCATCGCAATTGGTGCCCGCCGACTCTTTGGTGCGCGTCAAAGCGCCGAAGGCGGCACGCTTGCCATTCCCCCCGCAGAGTGGCCGTGGCTGCTTGCCGCGATTATTGCCGGGGGCGTCGCCGGCCCGGCCCTATTGATGACGGGCCTGAACGAGACAAGCGCCGCGACCGCGTCGCTGCTGCTGAACGTTGAAGGAGTGTTGACCGCCGTGATTGCCTGGGTGGTCTTCAAGGAAAACGCCGATCGTCAGATCGTTCTAGGGATGGTCGCGATCGTGGCGGGCGGGCTCCTGCTCTCGTGGCAGCCGGGCGAAGTCAGATTCGCATCGGGGGCGATTCTGGTCGTGGCAGCGTGCCTTTGCTGGGCCGTCGACAACAACCTCACACGCAAGGTTTCCAACAACGACGCGCTGGTCATTGCCTGCCTGAAGGGACTGGTAGCCGGCGTCTGCAATACAAGCTTGGCATTTGCCACCGGCGCGGATCTGCCGCCGTTTGCGAGCACACTGGCTGCCATGGTCGTGGGCTTCGCGGGATACGGCGTCAGTCTCGCCCTGTTCGTCATAGCCTTGCGCTGGCTGGGCACTGCGCGGACCGGCGCCTATTTTTCGATTGCGCCGGTATTTGGCGTCGTCATATCGCTGGCGATATGGCCCGACGTGCCAGGCGTCACGTTCTGGCTTGCCGCAGCTTTGATGGCACTCGGCATCTGGTTGCACCTCCGGGAACGGCACGAGCATGAGCATACCCATGACCCGCTCGAGCACAGCCATGCCCACCGGCACGACGCGCACCATCAACATGAGCATGACTTTCCGTGGGAAGGGGCCGAACCGCACCGCCATTGGCATCGGCATGAGGTGCTGATCCATCGGCATCCGCATTATCCGGACACGCACCATAGGCACAGCCATTAGGACACGTTCGAACCCGCCGAAAAGTCGCTATGCGGCGCTGCGTGGATCAACGCCATATTGGCGCACGTGTGTGCGCCACCCCACAGAAGCGAACCGGCGCGGCTACATCGCGCCTGGGCCGCCTCGCCCAACCCGCACAGCCCCACTGTATGGGCGGATTCGGAACCAAGGTACCAGCCCACGGGGAACGGTGGGTGCAGCGTGACGGACCTGTAATACTATGGCTACCCTCACCGCTTAACTGGCATGACTAACTTCGTTTTCGCGCTGACGCCGGCGCAACAGGCTGCGGTGACGGCGCGCCGGATGGCGCTGCAGCTGTCCGCACGCCAAGCGAGGTTCTTGGCCGTGGCTGCTGACCCCGATGACCCGCTCGGCATTGTGCGCGTGTTAGGACTCGACATCTCGACGCTGCAACCCTTGGCACCGCGCCCCTGGCTCGACATGGCTGCCCGCACAGCTAGCGTCAGCTACCGCGGTTCTTTGCCGTCGGACGTGCTGGCCTCCATGCTGGCCGAAGGCCGCGTGGTGTCCGAGTGGTTCCCTCATCTCGGGCACCTGCTGGATGAGACGCCGCTTTCACTGCTGATTCTCGCCATCGAGCAGCTCGCTAACCAGCAACACCTCCCCTTCACAACGCTCTGGCGGAATCTCGGGCAACTAGCGCAGGCGTGTCAGTCCCATCGGCTCGCGGGCTGGCTGGAACTGTTCGCCGAGCATGACACCTGATCGCTGACGGCCTCGTCCAGTCAGCGCCGAAGTCGCTGTCGCACGGTAATTTGCAGCGGACCATCTTTGCCGCGCAATCGTTCGGGTAGCGCCCGTGCCACGACACCATGCGACAAATCGCCAGGCCGTATGTGCGCAGACCACTGACCCAGGTCACGCTCATTGAGGGTGAGAGACGCGTTAAACGCGGACATGGCCCGCCACACCAGTTGCCGAAGGCCACGCGCGCTATAGTGTGATGGTTGCGTAGCAGTCGCGACCATGTTGGTTCGTGGCGCGCGAACGCCCCGCAGATAACCCAACGCATAGCAGAGCGGGTCATCGCGATCGCGCCAGTGAGCGTGCAGCGCCGCAGATAGCCGCCGGCTCACCGGCACCGCCCGCTCGATTTCTGCACAGATTTGTTACAATTTTTAACTCGATGAGCCAGCCCTCTTTTCATTGTGAGCGGCAATGGGAAACCCCGACGAACTAAGCAGAGAAGACCTGTTGCTCCGCCTCATCGAGCGCTACGTCATGATTGGTGGCCGTTACTACCGTGACATACCGGCGGAACAACAGGCGCAATACCTACCCGACGTCTGCGAGAGCGAATCGTATCGATGTGAACGGTTGCGACAGCTGCTATATGAGCACGGCGCATTTCGAGGAGTGCCTTTCCGAAAGGGACCGATCGAGGTGATGGACGCCTTTATCGCCGAGGGTCCGCAGCGGCTTGCGGCAGAGCGCGAGAGACAGCGCGCCAGTGCCGAAGAAGACGAGCAAATGCGGAACCGACTTCTTGCACGGCAAAGAGAGCGCGAACCTCAGATTGACAAGACCGCAGACAAGCACCGCCGGCTGAGCTGGCTACCTTATGAGTCGGGGCCCAAAGGCCAGATTCTCGACCTCGTCAGTGCAAGCGTCAAGAAGTTGCACGCGGTCCAAATCGCCAAGCAGCTCGAGATGGAAGTAGCCGATGTTCTGGAAGGACTGGCGTCGCTGATCAGGTCAGAACGCATTATTGCGAGGGGCGACGGCACGTTTAAACTGGCAGACGAATAACCTGCCGGGGAGACACGCCCCTTCGCACGCTACCTGACAGACTGAAGATGTAACATGGCCGCCGTACATCCAAAGAACACTTTAAGTTGAACCGTTCAACGGAGTAACAATTTTCTGCAACGTTTGTTCAACTAAATTTGTTACTAGGCAAGCGACAAGCAGCGTCACGCCGTCAGTGCGTGAGTAACAAAATTACGCAAAACAACGTCCTCTGCGCAGCAGTCCAGGCGTACGACCTAGCCGTCCGCTACCCAGCCAGCACCGCGAGGCCGACTGGTCATGCCATTCCCCTGAGCCACGCCAATAGCGCATCGCGATCGCTTCCCTCCCCGATCGGCGTCGCCGACAGCAGACAATACTGCGTGCCGTCCTCGATGAATCCCATGGGTGCGCACAGTACACCTCGCTCGATATCGTCGCGCACCAGTTGCCACGGTCCCATCGCGACGCCGAGGCCCGCCACGGCGGCCTGCAGGCTGAAATAGAAATGCTCGAACACCGTCTCCTTGCCCGGCGGCAGCGTGTGTCCCGATAGCGAGGCCCACTGCCGCCAGGCGCCCGGGCGGGTGCGTGTCTGCAGGCGTGGCGCTTCCCGTTTGAGCGACGCCTTCGATCCGAGCGCGGTGAACCACCGGGACACCTGATCGGGCCGGCAGACGGGCCCGACGCGCTCAGGAAACAATGGCACGGCGTGATAGCTGTCGGGCCAGTCGAAATCGTTGCGCCGGATTGCGAGGTCGATGCCGTTGTGAAAGGAAAACGGCCCGCCGCCGGCAACGAGATGCACGTCGATGCGCGGATGCGCGGCCTGAAAACCGGGCCAGCGAGGAATCAGCCAGCGCATCAACAGCGTCGGTTCGCACGACAGCACCCAATGGCGACTCTGGCGCGCCCCAACGCGCAGCTCCCGTATGGCTTGCCGGATCACCTCCAGTCCCTCGCTGACTGCGCGTCCCAGCTTGCGGCCCGATGGCGTGAGAAAGACGCGGCGGCTGCGCCTCTCGAACAGGCGTACGCCGAGATCTTCCTCCAGTGCGCGCACTGCCCGGCTGACCGCGCCATGGGTCAGGTGCAGCTCTTCAGCGGCGCGGCTGAAATTCTCCAGCCGCGCGGCGGCCTCGAAACAGCGCAGCGCGACCAGCGACGGCAGGCGGCCGTCCGATTGTGAGTCGGGCTCACCGTTATTGTCATAAAGCATCGTTTTTTGCCGGCATGGAATGACGATATATTGCCCGTCATTGTGAGCCTGAATAGGAGATATTGCATGACGGAGGCACTGGCTGTCATTACCATCACGCTGCTCGCCGTCATTAGTCCGGGGCCGGATTTCGCAATGGTGACGCGGAACAGCCTGGTGCTGTCGCGCCGCGCTGGCGTGCTGACGGCGTGGGGAATCGGCAGCGCGGTGCTGGTGCACGTGGGCTACACGCTGCTGGGTATCGGCGTGCTGATCCAGCGTTCGCTGTGGTGGTTCGAAGTGTTCAAGTGGATCGGTGCCGCCTATCTGGTGTATCTCGGCATCGGCATGCTGCGCACGCGCCGGGGTTCGCTGCAACTGGAATCCACGGTGCGCGCAGTGTCCGATGGCGATGCCTGGCGCACCGGCTTTCTGACGAATCTGTTGAACCCGAAATGCATGGTGTTTGTCGTCAGCCTGTTCATGCAGGTGGTGCAGCCCGGTACCCCGCTGGCAACGCAGATCGCCTACGGCGTGTTCATCGCGGTCGCGCATATCGGCTGGTTCAGCCTCGTCGCCACGTCGCTGTCGGCTGGGCCGGTACGCACGCGTCTGCTATCGGTGCGTCACTGGGTCGACCGGGTCTGCGGCGGACTGATGGTCGCGCTTGGCGTCGCGCTCGTGCGCTCGGTCAGCGGGCGATAGCCGCCGCGCCATGTTGCAAGGGGGTGCGCGGCTGACATCATGCCGGCACGACGAGAACCTGCGGTGCGCCCTGCCGGATGCGGGTCCTGAGCCACGTTCGCTGCCGCCGGTTTCGGTCGCGCATTGCCTCGACGGCCGCCTGGAATTCCTTGTCGTGCAGCGACCTCGCGGCCTGCTCCAGTACATCGAGCGATATCGTACTCTCGCTGACCAGAAGCCACAGGTCATGCAGATCGCGCAGCATGTCGAAGCCGCCTTGGCTGCGCTGTAGCAGCAAGGCCTTGTCCAGTCGTTCCGGTTCCCCCTTGCGCCGTTCGCCATACCGTTGCACGAAAGGGTCGAGGGCGTTGGCGGAGGTGTTGGACCAGCTCGCGAAGATCCGGCATATCGGGGCGATATCCGGCTCGTCCGGGTGGGTTTCCCGGACCTGATCGAACGCCCGTACCAAGCGCCGCTCGCTCTCCTGTAGCAGGCCGATATAGTCCGCCACGTGCGCCCGCGGTGTTTTCGCCTTGTTCAGCCCCTCCTTGAATCCTTCCACTGCCGCATCCTTCAAGCGGCTCATCACCTGGACCACCCCGGTGGCGGACGCCGGGCGTGCCGCGGCGCCCTGCCCTGATCCATTCATGCCCTGTGGCTGCGGGGTGGCGGGCGCGTCGATTTTGTCGAGACGGACGGCGGCGTACTTGAAGTGCGGCTGCTTGCTTACCGGGTCCCACTCGTAGACGGTGAGTTCATTGGCTGCCCGTGCCCGGCCCGGATCATCCCAATAGCCAAAATGGAACGGCACAAACAATTCCCCGGGACCAATGTCGCCCAACTGAGCCCGCGCCTCGACGGCGCCGCGCCGTGACGTGAGTCTTATCCAGTCGCCATCGGCAATGCCCAGGCGCTGCGCATCCTCGTGCGAAATCTGGACGAAGTCGTCCGGGGCAGCCTCGGCCAAGGCCCGGGAGCGCCCCGTCTTGGTCCGGGTATGGAAGTGATAGACCAGCCGGCCGGTGGTCAGAAAGAAGGGATACGCGTCGTCCGGCTCCTCGAACGGCGCCATATATTCCGCCGGCTTCAGGATCGCCCTGCCCGCTGGATTCATGGCCCGGTAAGCCTGGGGCGAGATCAGGCCGCCGGTGATCAGGTCATGGCCATAGGTTTCGCAATAGTCCGGGTCGGTGGGAAACACCAGCGAGCGGTAGGGATAGTGGTCGCCTTCCGGATGCTCGTCATTGCACGGCCATGGAATGCCCGAACCTCCGGTCAACTTCGCATAGCTAAGACCGGTGTAGTCACATGGCCGGCCCCGGGTGCATTCCTTCCAGGCCTCGAAGGCTTGCTCCGGCGTATTCCATTTGACGAGCGGTGCGCCATCCTTGTCCTTGAATCCCATCCGCTGGGCGAAGTCGACGAAGATGTCGAAGTCCGGGCGCGCCTGTCCGGGCGGCTCCACCGCCTTGTGGCTGATGTGTACGGTCCGGTCGACATTGGTGAAGGTGCCGGTCTTCTCGCCCCAGATCGCCGCAGGCAGAACGACATCGGCCAATTGGGCGGTCTCGGTGAGAAACGCATCCTGGACCACCACAAACAGCTCGGGTCGCCGAAGGATGTTGCGGATGCGAGGCAGGTTGGGCAATGTCACCGCCGGGTTGGTGGCCTGGGCCCACAGCATCCGGATCGAACCTGTCTCGCAGTAGCGGAATATCTGCAATGCATGCGTGGGGGGCGTCCAGTGCGGGATGATCGCCGGGTCGACATTCCACAGCCTGGCCAATGCTTCGATGTGCTCGATGTTGTCCCAATTCCGGAATGCCGGCAGGTCTCCGTCGGCGCCGGCTTCCCGTGTGTTTTGCGCGGTCGGCTGCCCGTTCATTTGCAGGATGCCGCAGCCGGGACGGCCGATGCGGCCCAGCAGCAGGTTGATGTTGTTGACCTGTACCGCCGCGGCGGTGGCTTGATTGGATTGATAGACGCCCTGCAGGCAGGTGGACAGCAACATGGACGATGCGGCAATCATCTGTGCGGCCCGCTGGAGGTCGGCGGCCGGCACGCCGGAGATTTCCTGGACGCGCTCAGGCGTATACGTCGACACCACCGCCTTCAAGTGGTCAAAGCCAATGGTGTGCTGCGCGACGAAATCGCGCTGGACATGTTGGCCTTCGATCAGCAGGCGCAGCAGGCCGTTCAGGACGGCCACATTGGTACCGATACGCGGCGCGAGATGCAGGTCGGCTTCCTGCGCCGTCGCAGTGCGGCGGGGATCGATCACGATCAGTCTGGGCGGATTGGCATGGCGGCGCCGATCCAGCACCCGCATCCATAGCACCGTGTCGGTACTGGACATGTTGTGGCCCACCATGAGGATGCAGTCGGTGGCGTCGATATCGCGGTACGAACCCGGCTGGCCGTCGCTGCCGAAGGTCTCCTTGAGCGCCGCGGCGGCGGTGGCAGTGCACAGGCGCGTGTTCCCATCCATATGAGGCGTGCCGAGCCCCGCCTTGCCAATGATGCCAAGCGTGTAGTACTCCTCCAGGAACAGCTGTCCACTGGTATAGAAGCCGATGGCGCCGGCGGAGTACTGGCGGCGCACCTCCTGTGCGTTCCGGACGATCAGGTCCATCGCCTCATCCCATGACGCAGGCTGGAGTTGCCCGTCCCTGCGCACCAGCGGCTGCGTCAGCCGGTCCGCGCTGTGGTTGGCTTCCCAGCCATGCAGCCCCTTGGGACCAAGCCTGCCCCGATTGACTTCGTCCTGCGCCCTGCCCCGGACGCCAACGATCCTGCCGCCCTTGACCCCGATATCGCAGCCGCAGCCGTTCGAGCACAACACGCATGCCGACTGAACCCAGTGGTCCGGCTCGTCCACGATTCGCTGGTCCACACGCACCGGCCATTGGCCCTCACCGGCAAACGGGGTGCGCTCGCCCCAGACCTGCGCGACGCTGTCTCGCGTTTCCATAGCGTACGTTTCTCCATGACGAATGGCGCGCTAAGCCGGTGAGGCGGAAGCAAGGAAGCGTGTCGGGGACGGCCTCCATCGCCCCTCGTGATGAGGCAGGCGCCGCTCCCGGTGCAGCAAAGGACAGGCCAGCACCGGGAGGCCGCCGGCCCCTGCCGGTACGCCGGGGCCGCTTATGCCGACAGATGCGCGTGGCAGCCCCGCGGGCCGATCCGGGCACGGCATTGCTGCGCCGCGCGGCCTGCATCGATACCGGTGGCTTCCACCTGCATCGTTACATTGTTTGGAAAACTTGCAGCTTCCAGGGCACACCGCTGCGACGATGCTGTCGTTCGCGCAAGCGGGCGCCGCAATGGGATGCCCTCTGGCGGTGTTTCGCCGCCTACCATGTTCTGGCAGGCCCGGAAGCCGCGAGCCTACCGCCCCGCGCAGCCTGCCAGGAGACCCGCCATGAGCACACCGAACACCGACAAGCTGTTCACCGGCCCCATTCCCGAGCTGTACGAGCGATATCTGGTCCCGATGATCTTCCAGCCCTATGCCGACGACATGGCCAGCCGTGTGGCGGAACGACGACCGGCCAGCGTGCTGGAGATTGCGGCCGGCACCGGCGTGGTCACGCGGGCGATGGCGAAGGTGTTGCCCGAAGAGGCCGAGCTGACCGTCACCGACCTGAATGCGCCGATGCTCGCGCGTGCCGAGGCGACAGGCGTCAGCGGCCGGGTGGTGCAATGGCGACAGGCCGACGCCATGCAGTTGCCCTTCGACGATGGCAGCTTCGATCTGGTGGTCTGCCAGTTCGGCGTGATGTTCTTCCCGGACAAGCCACGGGCCTTCGCCGAGGCGCGCCGGGTGCTGAAGCCCGGCGGCACGCTATTGTTCAATGTCTGGGATCGCATCGAGGAGAACGAATTCGCCAATGCGGTATCCCGCGCGCTGGCGGCGTGTTTCCCGGATTCGCCGCCGGACTTCATGGCGCGCACTCCGCACGGCTACCATCGGCGGGATGTCATCGAGCGCGATCTGGCCGCTGGCGGGTTCGCCACCGTGCCGGGCTTCGACACTGTCGCGAAACGTAGCCGAGCCGAATCGGCGCAGGCGCCCGCGATGGGCTTCTGCCAGGCCACGCCGATGCGTGCGGAACTGGAAGGGCGCGGCGCCGATGCCATGCAACGTGCCACCGATTATTGCGCGGCCGCCTTGCGCAGCCAGTTTGGCGAGGGTCCGATCGAAGGAAAAATCTCGGCACATGTGATTGCCGCGCGTGCCTGAGCGCCGGTGTCACGGCTATCGCAGCTATCGCAGCTATCGTAGCAGTCGGGGGCGGCCCGCAGCCCGGTCAGCCGCCCGCGCCGAAACAACCCTCGTCCAACCGATACTTCGCCGCACTGTCCACCGCCTGCTCCAC
This sequence comes from Cupriavidus nantongensis, assembly GCF_001598055.1. Classification (NCBI taxonomy): domain Bacteria; kingdom Pseudomonadati; phylum Pseudomonadota; class Betaproteobacteria; order Burkholderiales; family Burkholderiaceae; genus Cupriavidus; species Cupriavidus nantongensis. The sequence goes on from NZ_CP014844.1 coordinate 2,752,366, forward strand.
GAACGGCAAGGTCAGGGGATTGCCGATCTCCTTGTGGAAGGCGATCCACAGTTCCAGCGCGGGCACGTCGCGGTCCGCGAGGCGGCGATAGACCGCCCCCTTGACCGGTTGCGCCGCGGCGGACGCCGGCACGAGCGCGACCGCGATGCCGGCCGCCACCATCGACATCACGGCGTGATGGCGGGCGGCATCGTGGATGCGCGACGGCACGACGTTGTGTTCGGCCAGCCAGCTCATCATCAGGTCATGCGCATACTGGCCGTGGCGCCGTTCGAGGGTGGCGAGGCTTTCGCCGTTGAGGTCGCGTGCCCGCACCCGTTCCCGGCCGACCAGCGGGTGGTGTTGCGGCACGGCCAGCACATAGGGTTCGGACATCAGCCGGCGCGCCTGTAGCCGCGGGTCCGTCACCGGCGGCCGCAGGATCGCCACATCCAATTCGTTGCGCAGCAGCGACTCGACCATGACCTCGGAGCTGACTTCGCGCAGCGAGTACAGCACGCCCGGCACGCGGGCGGAGAAGTGGCGAAGCATGTCGGGCACCAGCTCGATCGCCGAGATCGCCGTCAAGCCGATGCCGAGGTGTCCGACATCTTCTCCCCGGCCCGCCTGCCCCACCATCTGCCGCGCCCGATGCTCGATATCGAAGAGCTTCTGGGCTTCCTTGCGCAATACGTGACCCGCCGGGGTCAGCCGCACGCTTCGCTTGGAGCGTTCGAACAGTTGCGCGCCGACCTGCGCTTCGAGCTGCTTGATCTGCAGGCTCAGCGGGGGCTGCGTCATGTTGAGCCGTTGGGCGGCGCGCGTGAAATTCAGTTCCTCGGCCAGTACCAGGAACGACGTCAGCACGCGGAGTTCGAGCGGGGTATACATATACAGGGTTTATATAATTCCAATACAAAACCAGTATTGGCAATATAACTCGGGACGTCCGAGAATGTCTTCACCCGCCACACCCTGGCCCCCCGCCACGCCCATGGCGACACCGATAACAAGGCAGGAGACACATGACGATCCAGCACCCCATCGACACGCGGTTGCCCGCGCTGCTGCGTAGCGGCGAGCCACTGCGCGGCATTTTTTCCGCGCTGCCCAGCCCGGCGATCGTGGAGATGTGTGCCTATGCCGGCTTCACATTCGTGATCATCGACAACGAGCATGGCGCCGCCGACTTCGAAACCACCGAGCATATGCTGCGCGCCGCCCGGGCGAGCGGCATCGTTCCGGTAGTGCGCTGCTTTGCCGAGGACATTCCGCGCGTGCTGGACATGGGAGCCAGCGCCGTGCAGGTGCCGATGGTAGAGACGGCCGACCAGGCGCGCGATCTGGTCAACCGCGTGCGCTATCCCGTGCTGGGACGGCGGGGCAGTGCCTTCAGCGGCCGGGCCGCCGGCTACGGCGCCTTTCCCGGCGCCAGCCATATCCAGCGAAGCAACGAAGGGGTAACGCTGATCCCGATGATCGAGACGCCGGAGGGTGTCGTCAATGCCGGCGAGATTGCGGCGGTCGACGGCGTCGAGGCGGTGTTCGTCGGGCCCAACGACCTGGCGCATGCGATGGGCCATGGCAACGACTGGAAGGCGCCCGCCGTTGCCGTGGCCATCGAGCACGCGCTGCGTGCGGTGCACGGCGCGGGCAAATGTCCCGGCATCATCGCGCTCACCCCGGAAGACGAAGCCCAATACGGCGGCTTCGGTGCGCGGTATTTCGCCACGGTGGCCACCAGCCTGATCACACAGGCGTTCCGGCAGGCGGCACAGGGCGGCCGGGATGCGTCGCCGCCAGCGCTGCGCTACTAGGCCACAGGCGCTGCCAAACTTTTTTTTTGTATGACAAGAGGACCGCTGCGGGCGGCCTGGACGCGGTGCGTCCCGGCGCGATGCGCGGCAAGCAAACCGATCCAGGAGATTTGCATGGCCCAGTATCTGAAGACATCCAAGCCGCAGGAGGTAAAGGCGGAGATCCAGGCGCAGGTGCGCGACACCGTTTCCGCCATCCTCGCGCAGATTGCCGAACGGGGCGACGCCGCCGTGCGCGAATACTCGGCCCGCTTTGACAACTGGCAGCCCGCCAGCTTCCGGCTGTCGCAGGAAGAGATCGAGGCCTGCGTGGCTTCGCTGTCGCCCGAGGTGCTGGCCGATATCCGCTTTGCACAGGAGCAGATCCGGCGCTTCGCCCAGATCCAGAAGGACTCGATGCGGGATGTCGAAGTCGAGACCTTGCCGGGCGTGGTGCTCGGGCACCGCAACCTGCCGGTCAACAGCGTCGGCTGCTATATCCCGGGCGGCAAGTATCCGCTGGTCGCGTCGGCGCATATGAGCGTGCTGACCGCGAAGGTAGCGGGCGTGAAGCGCGTAATCGCCGCGGCCCCGCCGTTCGACGGCAAGCCGGCGCCCGCCATCGTGGCCGCCATGCATCTGGCCGGGGCCGATGAGATCTACTGCATGGGCGGCGTGCAGGCCATCGCCGCGATGGCGCTCGGCACCGAGCACATCGCGCCGGTGGACATGATCGTCGGACCGGGCAACGCCTATGTCGCGGAAGCCAAGCGCCAGCTATTTGGCCGCGTGGGCATCGACCTGCTGGCGGGGCCAACCGAGACGCTGATCATCGCCGACGATACCTGCGACGCCGAGCTTGCCGTGGCCGACCTGCTGGGCCAGGCAGAGCATGGTCCCAACTCGCCGGCCATCCTGCTGACCAATTCGCGCGCCCTGGCGGAAGCCGTGCCGGCCGAGATCGAGCGGCAGTTGGCGATCCTGCCCACCGCGCCGATTGCCCGCGTGGCATGGGAGGAATACGGCGAGATCATCCTGTGCGATTCGTACGAGGAGATGGTGGCGGAAGCCGACCGCATCGCCTCCGAGCACGTGCAGGTGATGACGCGCGATCCGGACTATTTCCTGCAGCACATGACGAACTACGGCGCACTGTTCCTGGGCGCGCGCACCAACGTCTCGTACGGCGACAAGGTCATTGGCACCAACCACACCTTGCCCACTACCAAGGCGGCGCGCTATACCGGCGGCCTGTGGGTCGGCAAGTTCATCAAGACCTGTACCTACCAGCGCGTGACGACCGACGAGGCCTCGGCGATGATCGGTGAGTACTGCTCCCGGCTTTGCGCGCTCGAAGGATTCGCCGGGCACAAGGAGCAGGCGGATATCCGCGTTCGCCGCTACGGCAAGTCGCGCAAGGCGGCCTGAGCGCCATGGGCACGCTGCACTTCGAAGGCAAGGTGGTGGTGGTGACCGGCGCCACGGGCGGACTGGGCAAGGCGATTTGCCACGCCTTTGCGCAAGGCGGCGCGGCCGTGGTGGCGGGATATCACCGCTCTGGCGAGGCGGCACAGGCCCTGGTGCGCGCCCTGCCCGCCCACGCGGGCGCGCGGCACGCCGCGGTAGCCATGCCGGTGACGGACAGCGCCGCATTGCGACAGGCGGCGGCCACCGTCAAGCAGGCGTGTGGCCGGGTCGATGTCCTGGTCAATTGCGCGGGCACTACCCGTTTCGTGCCACACGACGACCTTGACGCCCTTGACGACGCCCTGATCGACACGGTGCTGGCGACCAACGTGCGCGGCCCGATCGCCATGGTGCGGGCGTTCCGGCCATTGCTCGACGGGTCGGAAAGCGCCGTGGTGGTCAATATCTCGTCGGTGGCGGCGCGGACCGCGATGGGCAGCAATATCGCCTACTGCGCCTCCAAGGCCGCGCTGGACAACCTGACGGCGTCGCTGGCCCGGGCGCTGGCGCCGCGCATCCGTGTGGTATCGGTGTCGCCCGGACTGGTGGATACGGACTTCGTGCAGTCGATGGAGCCGGAGTGGCGCAATACGCAGGCCCGCCTCACGCCGCTTGGACGCCTTGCCAGTCCGGACGAAGTCGCCACCACCGTGCTGGCCGTAGCCGGTGCGATGCCATTCACCACCGGCGTGGCAATTCCCGTCGATGGCGGGCGTCCGCTGCATTAGGCGGCATCGGTCCTGCCCCAGTGCCGACGGTACGGGGCAACGGAAGCAAGCATCAGAAGCACAAACATGGAGACAGAACAATGAAATCGATCTATCGCACCGCACTGCAAACCGCGCTTCGCGCCGGCCTGCTGGTCACCGGCATGGCGCTGGCCATGACGGCTTCCGCGGAATCCTGGCCCAGCAAGCCGATCAAGTACGTGGTGCCGTTCTCGCCCGGCGGCGTGTCGGATGCCACCGCGCGCATCATTGCCGAGGGACTGTCGCAACGGCTGGGACAGCCCGTGGTGATCGAGAACAAGCCAGGCGTATCCGGCATTCTCGGCACGCAGGCCGTGGCGCGCGCCGAGCCGGACGGTTACACGGTCATGGGCGGCACGATCACCACCCACGCCGTCAATCCGTTCTTCTACAAGAAACTGGGCTATGACCCGATCAAGGACTTCGTGGCGGTGAACCTGGTGGGTACGGTCAGCAACGTGCTGGTGGTATCGAACGAGAGCCAATACCAGTCGCTGGACCAGATCATCGCCGCACTGAAGGCCAAACCCGGCGGCCTGACCTTCGGCACGGCAGGTCCGGGCAGCTCGCAACAGCTGTCGGGCCAGCTGTTCCAGAGCATCACCGGCACGCAATTGCAGCAGATCTCTTACAAGGGCGGCGCCGCGGCGATGACCGACCTGATCGGCGGGCAGATCGACCTCGTCTTCGAGACGGTGGCGGCGGCCAAGCCGATGCTGGATGCCAAGCGGGTACGCGCGATCGGCGTGACCTCGACCCATGCACTGCCGAGCCTGCCCGGCGTAAAACCCCTCGCAGACCAGGGGCTGAAGGGCTTCGAGATGCAGTCGTGGCAGGGCATCTTCGCGCCGGCGGGAACGCCCAAGCCCATCGTGGACCGGCTGGCGAACGAGATCGCAGCGGTGGTGGCCACGCCGGCGGTACAGCAGCGGCTGCGTGGGCTGGGCGTGGAGCCGTCGGGCAAGACCTCCGCGGGGTTCACGGCGTTCCAGCGGGCGGAAGTGGCCAAGTGGGGCAAGATCATCCAGGCGGCGGGGGTGATGCCGGAGTAAGGCGGCGCGGGGCGTCTAGGGAGCGGGCCGGTAGCCATGGTCCCCCTCCCTCGACGCCTCGCCTGAGTCGCTTGCATAGTGGAGGTCTTCGTTGTGGAAAGTACGGACTTCCCGCCGCATGCCCGCTCGCATCGGCGCCCATCCGGCTTCACCGCCGGAAGATGCCCGATGCGAGCGGACACCCGTCAGATCGCGCCAGCCGGCGCGACGGGAGGAAAGTCCTTCTCGGGATCGAACACGTTGTTGAGGAAGTTCGTCAGGGAGTACATCGCTACCAGCGCGATGATCTCCATCACGTTCGCATCGGTGTAGCCAGCATCGCGGACGGCGCGCAGGTCGTCATCGCTGACATTGCCTCGCGCCTCGACGACCTTGCGCGCAAACTGGATCGCGGCATCGCGCCTGGGGTCGCTGGCATGGCCTTTCCGGGCGAGAATGATGTCATCGGCAGGCAGCCTGGCCATATGCTGCGCCGTGAAGCTGTGAACGGTCAGGCAGTAGTTGCAGCCATTCACCTCGGAGACCGCGAGGCCGATGCTGTCGCGCGTTTTCACGTCGAGCGCCTTGCTCAAGGCGCCCAGCAAGGCAGCCCATGCGTTGAAGGCGATCGGGCTCTGTGCAAAGGTCGCCATCATGTTCGGGGTGAACCCGATATTCTTGGTGAACGCATCGAGCGTCGGTTTCGATTCGGCGGGGACTTGGTCCGGCTTCAAGGCAGCAGTTCTTGGCATTGCGATCTCCGTCAGGGTCTTGGTCTGGTCCATGCTCATACGAAATCCAGCACATCGGCCACGGGACGGCGCGGCTTCTGTGCCCAGTTACCCGGACGCTCTGCCCCGATGGACAACAGCATGACCGGTACTTCGTTCTCCCCCAGCCCGAACTCGCGGTGAACCGCATCGGCATCGAAGCCGATCATCGGCGTCGAACCCAGTCCCATCGAGCGGGCCGCATAGATCATTGCCGCCGCGCCGAAGGTGCCGGTACGCACAGCCTCGTCGCGCTGGCGCTGCGGGTAGTCCATGTACAGGTCGCGTGCGGGGTTTTCCCATTCCGGCACCATGGCGGCGGGCATGACTCCCGCTTCCACCAATGGCGCCAGGCGCTCGGGTATGACGCTCGAATCGGCCAGCTGGCCGCAGACGATGAAGGTAACGGCGGCATCGGTGACGGCGGGCTGGCTCCAGGCGATCGGGCTGAGCCGAGCCTTGGCTTCACGCGTGCGCACGGCGATGAAGCGCCAGTTCTGCATGTGAAAGGATGTCGGTGCGGTGGTGCCGATTCGCACCAGTTCCCGAATCTGGTCGTCGCTCAGAATGGCGGCGCGGTCGTAATACTTGGTGGCGGTACGGCTCAGAATGCAGTCGATGACGGCGTTGGTCATGGTGGTCCCCTTGGTCATGATCAATCCTGTGGGTGTGCGACGAGTTGGAACTCAGGCGCGGCTGAGGTGAGGCACTGGGTGAGGCGGCTTGCTGCAGGCGGTCCGGATCGCCTGCGGATTCTGTACTGCGCATGACGCGAATTGAAGAACCAAGACTTCCGCTTCCTGTGTGTACCAAGAACCAGGAGCCAGGAACCAGGAACGAGGAACCACCGGGCCTGAATCGAGGCCTGAACTGGCAGCGATGGAAGTCCTGTTCACAGCGGTGCCTTTTCCACGGCTTTCGGTTCGGTGGATGCGCGGCCGGATGCGGGATGGACGACAATTTCGGCGCGGCCCGTGAGCGGCTCTGGCAAGGCGACGTGCCGCGCTGCCTCGCCGGCAGGTTGGCGCGCCATTGCGCGCGGCGTCGGCGAGCCCCAATGCATGTACAGCAGCAGCGCCAGCAGCGGCACTGACAGCGCCATGAGCAGAGGAACGGCGCGCCCCAGGGGCGCTTCCATGACAGGGCGGGGATCCTGCGTATCGTCCAGCAGGTCGCGGGCCGCCTCGACGCGCCCGGCCTCGAAGCGCGCCGCATCCAGTGTGCCGCGCCCGTGCTGCATCCGCAGTTCGCGTACACGTTCGCGGTACAGGCTCACATTGACACTGAGGCGATGGGTATCGCGCTGTTTGCGGGCGGTGCCCAGCAGGGGCACGAGGACGAAGGCCAGGGCTGCCACGCACAGCAGCCCGGCGCAGAGCCAGAAGGTAATCATGATGCATCCTCGGCAGATGGGCCTGCGTCCCGCAGCAAGCGGGCCAGGCGATGCCGCTCGACATCGGACAATGCGCTCGCGGTACGGGAAGGGGTGCGGCGCCGCCCCGCGACGATGACGACCACGGCCACGCCGGCGGCCAGCAGCAATGCGGCCGGGCCGAACCACAACAGCGCCGTGCGCGTCGACAGCGGCGGGTCGTACAGTACGAATTCGCCATAGCGCGCGACCATGAAGTCGACAATGTGCTGGTCGCTGTGCCCTTCCGTCAGCATGCGCCGGATCTCGCCACGCAGGTCAGCGGCGATGGGGGAATTCGACTCCGCGATATTCTGGTTCTGGCACTTCGGGCAGCGCAGTACCGCGGCGAGGTGCTGATAGCGTTGCCGCAGCGGGTCGTCGGCGAATTCCCGAGGGTCGATGGCGGCCTGACTGGCGCCGAGGATTGCAAGACTTAGAACGACCGACACCGTCCATCGCCTCATGACGACGCCTCTCCTAGCAGCTTGCGGTACAGGGGCGCCAGCCTTTCGCGCCAGACACGCTCATCGAGGATGCCAACGTACCGGTCCCGGATGATGCCCCGGGCGTCGATGACGAAGGTTTCCGGGGCGCCATACACGCCGAGGTCCAGGCCCAGCGTACCGGCCGCATCTTCGATGGTCAGCCGATACGGATTGTGCAAGGTGCGTAGCCAGTGCCGCGCCGCGTCGCGGTCGTCCTTGTAGTTGACCCCGTAGATGACCACGCCCTGCCCTGCCAGCGTGGTCAGCACCGGGTGCTCCTGGCGGCAGGATGGACACCATGTCGCCCACACGTTGACCAGTGCTGGCCGCCCTTGCAAGTCGGTGCGTGTCAGCACGTGCGATGGCTGGTCCAGCGCCGGGAGTGCGAAGGCGGGAAAAGGCTTGCCGATCAGCGCGGACGGCAGCCGCGTTGGATCGAGGAACAGCCCGCGGTACAGCAGTACCGCGATGAACAGGAACAAGGCCAGCGGCAGCAGCAACAGCAGTCGCTTCACGGCCGTGCTCCGGCGATGCCGATGGCCACGGCGGCCGGCTGGAGGCGCCGCGCGCGGTAGCGCCGGTCGGTCGCCGCCAGCAGACCGCCCAGGGCCATCATCAGCGCGCCCAGCCAGATCCAGCGCACGAACGGCTTGACCTGCACGCGGACCGCCCATGCGCCGCCGGCCAGCGGCTCTCCCAGTGCCACGAACAGGTCGCGCGTGAACCCGCCCTGGATGCCGGCCTCTGTCATGGTGGCCTGCTGGACCGGATAGAAGCGCTTCTCCGGGTGCAGCGAGGCGACCTCGCGGCCGGCGCGGGTGACCCGTACACTGGCGCGATCGCTGGCGTAGTTGGGTCCCAGAAGTCGGGCCGTCCCCTCGAACACGAATCGATAGCCGCCCAGTTCGACGGCTGTGCCGGGCGCCATGCGCAGCTCCCGCTCGAGACTGCCAGCGCTGGTCAGCACGATGCCGAGGGCGGACACGGCGAAGCCGAGATGGCCGAGTTGCATGCCCCAATAGCTGCGGCCCAAGCCCGGCAGCCCCTTGATGCGTCCGGTGTGGCGCGTCTTGTCGGCAATGTCGCGCAGGCCCGCCGACAGCATCCACACGGCCAGCACGGAACCCGTTGCCGCCGCCCACGGTGACGCCGCGTGCAGGGTGGCCGAGGCGAGTCCGGCAAGCAGGCTTGCCGCCAGCGCCGGGGCCAGCATGCGCGCCAGCCAGCGCACCGGCGTGCCTTTCCAGCGCGCCAGCATGCCGACCGCGGTCGTAGCCATCAGCAGCGCCATCAGCGGCACGAACATGGCATTGAAGTACGGCGGGCCGACCGACAGCTTGGCGCCGGTCAACGCGTCGAGGATCAAGGGGTAAAGCGTGCCCAGCAGGATCATGGCCGCCGCGACCGACAGCAACACGTTGTTCACCAGCAGCAGCGTTTCACGCGACCAGACTCCGAAGGCGGCCCGGCTCCTGACGGTGGGCGCCCGCAACGCGAACAGCGCGAGCGAGCCGCCGACTATCGTGAGCAGGAATGCCAGCGCCACCACGCCACGCGCCGGATCGGTGGCGAAGGCGTGCACCGAGGTCAGCACGCCGGAGCGGACCAGGAAGGTGCCCAGCAGGCTGAGCGAGAACGCGGCGATGGCAAGCAGGACGGTCCAGCTCTTGAATACCCCGCGCTTCTCGGTTGCCGCCAGCGAGTGGATCAACGCGGCCCCCACCAGCCACGGCATGAGCGATGCGTTCTCGACTGGGTCCCAGAACCACCAGCTCCCCCAACCCAGTTCGGAATAGGCCCACCATGACCCGAGGGCGATGCCCAGCCCAAGAAGGGCCCAGGCGGCGGTTGTCCAGGGTCGCGACCAGCGCGCCCAGGCAGCGTCGAGCCTGCCGTCCATCAGTGCCGCGATGGCGAAGGCGAAGGCCACCGAGAAACCGACGTAGCCCATGTACAGCATGGGCGGATGGACGATCAGCCCGATGTCCTGCAACAGCGGATTGAGGTCGCGGCCGTCGATGGGGACATTGGGCAGCAAGCGGGCGAACGGATTCGAGGTGGCGACCAGCAATAGCAGGAAACCCGTGCTGAGCATGCCCATGACGGCGAGGACCCGCGCCAGCATCGCCTCCGGCAACTGCCGGGCGCCAAGCGAGACGGCAGTTGTCCAGCCCGACAATATCAGCGCCCACAGCAGCAGCGAGCCTTCATGCGCGGCCCAGACCGCGCTGAACTTGTAGTACCAGGGCAGCATGCTGTTGGAGTTCTCCGCCACATACCTGACCGAGAAGTCGTCGGTCAGGAAACCATGGGCCAGGCAGGTGAATGCGAACGCCAGGAACGTGAGTTGTCCCCACGCAGCCGGCCTCGCCAGCCCCATCCACAGCCGGTCTCCGCGCCGGGCGCCGGCAAGCGGGATGCTGGCTTGCACCAGGGCCAGGCATAGCGCCAGGATGAGGGCCAGCAGTCCGAGTTCGGGAATCATCGATATGGCTCCTGGCTGGTATCGCGCAGGAGGCCGCGCCCATTCGCCTGCCGTAGCGCATGCATGGCTTCCGGCGGCATGTAGTTCTCATCGTGCTTGGCCAAAACCTCGTCGGCGTGCAGCGTGCCGACCGCATCGAGCCTGCCCAACGCGACAATGCCCTGCCCCTCGCGAAACAGGTCGGGCAGGATGCCGCGGTAGCGTACGGCGATGCTGCGCGCCCCGTCGGTGACGCTGAATCGCACCGCCAGCGAGTCTGGCGTACGTTCCAGCGATCCGATCTCCACCAGGCCGCCGGCGCGGATGCGCGTACCCGCAGGCGCCTTGCCAGCGGCGATCTGGCTCGGGGTGAAGAACAGGCTGATGTTCTCTTGCAGCGCGGTCAGGGCCAACGCCGCGGCGGTGCCGCAGCCGAATACCAGGGCCAGTATCCAGTACACGCGCTTCTTGCGGGCGGGCGTCATGGCTGCCCCTTCCTGCGCCGTCGGCGCGCCTGCTCGTTCAGGTAGCGTCGGCGCGCCGCCAGGGGCAACACCGCGTTCAGGGCCATCAGCAGCAGGCCGACGCCATACGCGGTCCAGACGTAGGCACCATGGTGGCCCATGGCGACGAAATCGGCGAACGAGGCAAAGGCAGTCATGTCCGGTCCTCGAGCAGCCGGTCGATCTCGACGTCGACCCAGCGGCTGCCGGCTTCGCGCCGCAGCACCTCCAGGCGCATGCGCGCGAACAGCACCGCCCCGAAGAAGCAGTAGAAACCCAGTACGGCCAATAGCAGCGGCAGCCACATCTGTGCCGGCATGGCGGGCTTGTGCGCCAGCGAGAAGGTGGCCGGCTGGTGCAGGGTGTTCCACCATTCGACCGAATACTTGATGATCGGGATGTTGACGACACCCACCACCGCCAGCACCGCACAAGCACGGGCCGCGCTATCGCGATTGGCTACCGCCTGGCCCAGCGCGATCACGCCCATATACAGGAACAGCAGAACCAGCATGGAGGTCAGGCGCGCGTCCCACACCCAATACGTGCCCCAGGTAGGCTTGCCCCAGATGGCGCCGGAGGTCAGCGCGATGACGGTGATCCAGGCGCCGATGGGCGCGGCCTGCCGCAGCGCCACGTCGGCCAGCTTCACACGCCAGACCAGGCCGAGGAAACCCGCCGCCGCCAGCAGGATGTAGATGGACTGGGCCAGCAGCGCCGCGGGCACGTGCAGATAGATGATGCGGAAACTGTTGCCCTGCTGGTAGTCCGGCGACGCGAATACCAGGCCCCATGCCAGGCCAACGGCCAGCAGTAGCGCGCTGGCGCCGGATAGCCAGGGCAGGCATTTGCCGCTCATCTCGTAGAACCACTTGGGCGAGCTCCATTTGTGCAACCAGGTCCAGTTCATTCGAGTCGTTCGTCGGGATGTCATGGGGATGTCATCGGGATGTCGTGATCGCAACGCCGCAGGCGGCGTGTCGTTCGGCCTGTCGTTTGGCTCGTGCCGTTCCGCCCGTCATTCGGCGACGCTGATGGACAACCCCGCGGCGACGGCAAGCGGCGACAGCGTGATGGCCAGTACGGCCAGGCAGGCCAGCCACCACAGGTGTCCCGCCACGGACAAGTCCTGCAAGGCGGACTGCAGCGCCCCGCTGCCCAGGATCAGCACCGGGATGTAAAGCGGCAGGATCAGCAAGGCCAGCAATAGCCCGCCGCGCCGCAACCCGACGGTGAGGGCCGCCCCTACCGCGCCGAGCAGGCTCAACACCGGCGTGCCCAGCAACAGCGACAGCACCAGCACCGGCAGGCATTGGACTGGCAGGCCGAGCATCAGGGCCAGCAGCGGGGCCAGTACTACCAGCGCAAGGCCGCTGCAAAGCCAGTGCGCCGATACCTTGGCCAGTGCCAGCACCGCCAACGGATGGGAGGAAAGCACCCACTGCTCCAGCGAGCCGTCCTCGAAATCGGCCCGGAACAGGCTGTCCAGCGAGAGCAGCACGGCCAGCAGCGCCGCCACCCACAGCAACCCCGGCGCGGCCTGTTGCAGGAACCGGGATTGCGGCCCGAGCGCCAGTGGAAACAGGCTGACGACAACGGAGAAAAACGCCAGGGGGTTGGCCAGTTCGGCGGGGCGGCGGCATAGCAGGCGAAGCTCGCTTTGGAATACGGAGATGAAGACGGTGTTCACGCGACGTACTGCCCCAGGTCGAGATCGGTATAGGCTTGCGCCCGTCTGGTCAGGTCGTGGTGCGTGGTCAGCACCACCGTGCCGCCGCGCGCGCAATGCGCAGCCAGGTGGACTTCCAGTTGCGCTGCCCCCGCCCTGTCGAGCGCCGTGAAAGGTTCGTCCAGCAGCCACAGCGGCGGCGTACCGGGCAGGTACAGCCGCGCCAATGCAATGCGGCGCTGCTGTCCAGCCGATAGCGCATGACACGGCGTGTCCTCGAAGCCGCGCAAGCCCACCGCCGCCACTGCCGGCCCGATCGCAGCGCAGGCGCCGGGCGTGTGCAGCGCGCCCAGCCACGCCAGGTTCTCCTCGACGGTCAGCAGGGCCTTGACGCCGGCAGCATGGCCGATCCATAGCAGCCGGGAAGCCAGGGCGCCGCGCTGCTGTACCAGCGCCCGGCCGAACAGGTCGACATGTCCGGCGGCCGGTTGGGCCAGGCCGCACAGCAGCCGCAGCAGGCTGCTTTTGCCACTGCCGTTGGGTCCGCGGATCTGCAGCATGTCGCCGGCCTGCAGCCGGAAGCTCACGCCCATGAACAGCCGGCGCTCGCCCCGTTCACAGCAAAGTCCCACCGCATCGAGCACCGGACGAGCGGCTGCGCGCCGGGCACCCGGCGAACCAGCAGGTTCGTGCATGGCCTACCGCTTCTATAACGGGGCGTCCATACCCGCACGGCCGGGACTTGCCGTGGGCGCGTCCGCGGGGCCCCGCGCGGGAAGCACCCATTCTGCGCGGGGAAAGTGGCAGGTATAGCCTCCTGGCCGCTTCTGGAGATAATCCTGATGCTCCGGCTCGGCTTCCCAGAAGTCGCCGACCGGCGCAACCTCGGTCACGACCTTGCCGTTCCATAGCCCGGACGCGTCGATGTCGGCGATGGTGTCGTTGGCAATGCGCCTCTGTTCCGCGTCGACATAGTAGATTGCCGAGCGGTATGAGCTGCCAACGTCCCCACCCTGACGGTTCAGCGTCGTCGGATCGTGGATCTGGAAGAAGTATTCGAGGAGGCGCCGGTAGCTCGTCCGTGTTGGATCGAAGATGATCTCGATCCCTTCCGCATGGCTGCCATGGTCGCGGTACGTGGCGTTTGGCGTGTCGCCGCCGGTATAGCCCACGCGCGTCGAAACCACACCATGCAGCCTGCGGATCAGGTCCTGCATGCCCCAGAAGCATCCTCCAGCAAGTACAGCGCGCTGATACATGTCAGACCTCCTCGACCTGATCGAGATACTCGCCGTAGCCTTCGCGCTCCATGTTGTCACGATGGATGAACCGAAGCGAGGCGGAATTGATGCAGTAGCGCAGGCCGCCGCGATCGGGCGGACCATCAGGAAAGACGTGTCCAAGGTGGCTGTCGCCATGAGCCGATCTCACCTCGGTCCTGACGAGGCCATGAGAGGTGTCGCGCAGCGCGTGGACGTGGCTGGGAACGAGAGGCTTGGTGAAACTGGGCCAACCGCAGCCGGAGTCGAACTTGTCTGACGACGCAAAGAGCGGCTCGCCCGATACGACATCGACGTAGATGCCCGGCTCCGTATGGTGGTTGTATTTGCCGGAGAACGGGCGCTCCGTGCCGGCTTGCTGGGTGACGCGGCGCTGCTCGGGCGTCAATTGATCGATCGCCTTCTGTGACTTCGCATACTTCATCATTGGCCTCCAGTACGTGGCATGAGAGCCGGGCGCGCAATGCCCCGGCTATCGGCGCAGGGGCGGATAACCATCGGTGTAGATCCAGTCGGACGCCTTGGCCGGCACATGGCAGGACTGGCAGCCTTTCCTGAAGTCCGTGGATGTCGTCTTTCGGGCATCGCTGGCGGCGAACCAGGCCCAGCCCCAGCCGTCGCCCCAAAGCTTGTTCGTGGGAAAGCGGCCGACGTCGTCTTTCACCATCACAAACCAGCCATCGAGCGTGGAAGCACTGCTGACGGTGCCGGTTGTCATTGGTTTGGTGTTCGTCTTGAACACCTCCTTGACGAGAACAGTGCCGTCTGGAAAGTGCCCCGTCTTGCGATAGGCGCCGATGGTTCCGGGCGAGGCATAGACGACGTGCATTTCCTTGGCGCCGGCGCCCTTGTCTGCCGCGATGGCCCAGGTGCCGAGCATCTGATAGCGGGTCCGATAGTCGGCCGGCACCTGCATGTTTCCCTTGCTATCGACAACGGCGGCCGTCGTCGCGCCATACTGCGAGCGCGTATGGGTCTGTCCGGCGGCCGTGGCGCCGCCGCCCATGGACAATCCTGCGAGGGCTGCACCCACGGCAACGATGAATCTCATGGCACGGTTTCCTCGTGTTGGTGAACCGGGAGCGATCATGGATGCTTTCAGTTGTCCAGCAACGGATAAAACTGGGTCCAGACGTCGTCTTTCTTGGCGCTGGCGCGGTGGCAGAACGCGCATTCGTCATTGGCCTTCACCTTGGCGGTCGCGGCCTTCGGCTCGTGGTGATTGAAGTTGAAATAGCCCCAGCCTCCGGTGGCGGCAAAGCGCTTGGAATCCTTGACAGTCACATCGGCGCCGTTCCACTTTCCGGGGAAGTAGCCGCGGCCGGATGCCTCCGTGCGCGATCCATCGGGGTGTTGGGCCGGGAGCACCAGCTGCAACTCCTTGAAGAAGATCGTTCCTTCGGGAAATTCGCCGGTCTTCTTGTAAATCGCGTATGAACCGGGTTCGATGTAGACGTTGTGGAATTCCGGGAAATTCGCCTTGCCGCCATTGAGCGCATTGGGCGTGAGCGGCGAGCCGACATACACCCACTCATGGTAGTTCTTGGGCAGGATCAGCTCGCCGGACTTCGTATATTCGGGCAGATAGCGCTTTCTCGTCTGCTCGCCGCCGTCATTGGCCGGCTGGGCGAACGCGGCCGCCATGACAAGCGCGCTTGAAACTACCGAGGCAATCATTACCGGAATACGCATTTCCCCTCTCCTCTCTCGCGATGAATGACGAATCGTTATGGGCTTCATGCTAGCGTTGCACGCGTGCTCGGTGGTCTCGAAAGTGTTCTGATTCGTCCAGATATTCGAATGGCGCTTTCCATTGGGCCCTGGCGTTCATGCATTCCCGATAATCCGGGGGCAAAACGAATCGGACGAGAATTGGACGATATCGATCCATATCCGGACGCGCGGTGCGGGGAGTTGACCTACACTCAGAGGCTATTCCCCGCAAACGTGCCGGCGAGATCAGGCGCCCTGATGCATCCTGCTGCATCGCGCCCTGGCGCCCAGCCCATGCCTGGCTTCACGTCGTGCACGGGATCGGGGCCGTTGGAAGGCCGCTGGAACGGCGGCTTTGGATTCGAAGGGTGTTACATGAACAAGCGTGCCGCACACCACCATCGCGATCAGCCGATGGCGCGGATTTCGGACGCCGAACTCGATAGCCTGCTATCAGTACTGACTGTGGAATTCGTCCGCCTGACCGAGTGCCTGGTCAGCCCCGGTTGGCGCCTGAACCTGGGAGGCACTTCGGCTCCCGGAATACATTACAACCTGTCTGGCCATGGCCGCATGGTGCTGGAAGGACATCCCGCCATCGAGCTGTCGCCACACACGCTGGTGATTACGCCGCCAAATCAGTACTTCCATGTCGAGGTGCCGCCTGACGGTCCGGAATGCACGGTTGCCAACGAAGTGGAAGGACGCTGGAAGGTATTCCCGCCTGGCGCGATCCGGCGCTTCGTCGCAGGGGAAGATGGTCCGCACCTGATGCTGATCTGCGGCTACTTCCGCGCTTCGTCGTGTTGATTGCATTGCTCCGGCGCTCGCTATCCTCGATCAACCTGTGGGTCGAACGGTTCTCGCTGATGGGAGACACCAATATCGCCCGTGCTTTCTCGCGGATGGCAGCACAGCCGGGTGCACCGCATTCCGTGGACGATCTCGCCCGTACCGCGTGCCTGAGCCGGTCATCGTTCATGGCCCGGTTTGCCGAAGCGGTGGGCTTGCCGCCCATGACGGTCCTGCGCAAGCTGCGCATGCGCCAGGCGGCCTCGATGCTGATGACCGGCGAGTTATCCGTCGACCAGATCGCGCGCGCCGTTGGCTATACCAGCCGCAGCAGCTTTCTGAAGGCATTCCACGATGCCTACGGCACGCACCCTTCGCGGTATCGCAGTGAGCGGGGTGCCACGATCGCTGCCGGCAAAGACGATCCAGGTGCCGGTGCTGGCGATGGCGTGCATACCCCGTAGCCTTTTTCGTGACAGCGCGGCGCCCCCGAGCGGGATCAGTCGCCGCGCCTGAGCTTGCGCACCACGCTGGACTGGCTGATGCCAAGCGCCCGTGCGACCTCCCGGGTATTGCCGTACTTGCGCATCGCGTCCTCGATGAGCCGGCGCTCGAAACGGTCGACGCGCTGGCGAAAGGTGCTGGCGTCGAGGATCTCGGCCGGCAGCACCCCGTCGAGGAACGCCGGCTCGACAAGGTCGCTCTGGCTGGTCACCACCAGCCGCTCTACCACGTTGCGCAGCTCGCGCACGTTGCCGGGCCAGTCGTACGCCAGCAGCAATGTCATTGCCTCCTCCGATACGATGCGGTTCACGCCATAGCGCTGGTTGAATTCCCGCAGGAACTGGAACACCATCGGCGCGATATCGTCCTTGCGCTCGGCAAGCGGCGGTACGCGCAGCGGCACCACATTGAGGCGGTAGAACAGGTCGTCGCGAAACGTGCGCTCGCGGACCATCGCTTCGAGGTCGCGATTGGTGGCCGCGACGACGCGCACATCGACCGGCACGGTACGCGTCGAGCCGAGGCGCGATATCACGCGGTCCTGCAACACTTGCAGCAACTTGACCTGCAGGTCCAGCGGCATGTCGCCGATCTCGTCGAGAAACAGCGTGCCGCGGTTGGCCAGCTCGATGAGGCCCGACTTGCCCTGCCGCTGCGCCCCGGTGAAGGCGCCCGCTTCATAGCCGAACAGTTCCGATTCCAGCAGGTCGCGCGGCACCGCGCCGCAGTTGATCTTGATGAGCGGTCCCGCTGCGCGCGGACTCTCGCGGTGGATCAGGCGCGTGATCACGTCCTTGCCTGCGCCCGACGGGCCCGTGATCAGGACGGTGGCATCGACCTTGGCAACGCGCACGGCCAGCGATGCCACCCGGTGCATGGCCTCGCTGCGGATCACCAGGCCATCGACGTTCAGGTTCTGTGTCCGCAGCGCTTCGATCTCCTCGTCCACGCGCCGCAGGTCTGCCTTGGCCTGCGCCAGTGCATCCTGCAACTGCACCAGTTCGGTGGTGTCGCGCGAATTGATCACGACTTTGCGTACCTTGCCCGCGCCGTCGAATAGCGGCATGCCGGTGACCATGATGGTCTTGCCGGTGTGCGTATGTTGCGTGGTGGTGATGCGCTGGCCGGTTCGGGCAACGTGCTGGGCGACCACCGGGCGAATCCATCCCTTCTTCTCGAACTCCGAGACGTGGTGGCCAATCATGTCTGCTGCCGGCAGATCGTAGTTCCGCTCGCAGCCCTCGTTGACCATCATGGTGACGCCATTGCCGTCGGCGACAAAGATGCCATCGAAGGAATGGTGGAAGATCTCCTCCAGATCGCCACAGTGCTGGCGTAGCTTGTCTATCGCGGGAAAGACGGTCTCGTGCCCGTCAAGGGGCATCAGCATGACGAGGGTGTACTGGCCCTGTGCATGCACGCCGACCGCATAGGTCCGCCCGGACAGCGAGACCGTGTCCGGCACGGAGGCCGGGTCCGCGCGAAGCGCGGACAACAGACGGCTCCAGGACATCGCATCCTGCCGGCCGCCGTCGCCGTCGCCGTCGCCGTCGCCCTCGCCCTCCGTCCGCGCCGGCTCGCCGTGATGTCTGCCCACGGCATCGCGCGCGACGGCGTTCTGCAGCACCACGGCGTCGCCGCGCAGCCACACCAGGCCGATCGGCAACGCTTCCAGTATCTCCACCATTGGCTTGTTTTCCCCAGGCCACTTGTCCGTCGGGCCGTGCGGCGAGCTTACACCACGTCGTTGCGGGTTCGAAAGCCGCCACGCCCGCCCGCCGCTGATTCATATCTGAATCAGGCGCCGTCAAAAGCGGTTCGCGTTACCGGGCCGGCATGCGCGCCCAGCGTGCGGCCGTGCCGCGATTCGATCGCGCGTGGGCATTGGCAGCGCCGGGGCGCCGTGGCTCGCACGTCGGCATGCCGCTTGCTCAAGGGACGTCGGCGCCAGGACGCCGCGTCTGCCGGCTGTGCGGCGCCAACAAATCACGCCCGCCTGAACGGGCGCAATCCAGGAGACAACCATGATCGAACTATCGGAGGACGCGGTCTGTCCGGCCGCGCACGTCGCGCAAACGACTCGCACCCCAGAGGCTATCGCGTCGGGTCCGCCGTGGCGCGGTGCGGCATACACGCACAGCTTCCGCGAACTGATCGGCGCCAAGCGGCGCCTGGTCGTGCCGCTGCTTGGCGGCAGTCTGGCCTTCATCCTTGCCGTCACCCTACTCGCCGGTTACGGCCGGGAGCTGATGGGCTGGAAGGTGCTTGGACCGCTGAACGTGGGGTACGTGCTGATCCTGCTGATCTACGCCCTGTGCTGGCTGGTCGCCACCGTGTATGTGAACACCGCCAACCGACGCTTCGAGGAACTCGCGGATCGCGCCGCAGCCGAGGCCCACGCCAGGAGCCAGTCATGAAAGCCCTGACCATCGGAATCTTCCTCGGCATTCTCGCGCTGACGCTGGCGGTGACGTGGTGGGCCGCCCGCCACACCAATACCACCAGCGAGTTCTACGCCGCCGGCGGGAAACTGACGGCCCGCGCCAACGGCTTCGCCCTGGCAGGGGACTGGATGAGTGCGGCGGCTTTCCTGGGCTTCTCGGGCCTGATCTCGCTGTACGGCATGGACGGCTCGCTCTACGCGGTGGCGGCGCTGGCAGCCTTCCTGATCGTACTGATGGTGGTGGCCGAGCCGGTGCGCAATACCGGCAGGTTCACCTATGGCGACGTGATCGCCGAACGCATGCGCAGCCGGCATGCGCGGCTCGCGGCGGTCATCGGGACCTTCGTGGTCAACCTGGCATACATGGTGCCGCAGATGGCAGGGGCCGGCGCCCTGATCAAGCTGATGCTCGGCATCTCGTACGAGTCCGCCGTGGTCATGGTTGGCGTCGGGATGATCGTGTATGTGCTGTTCGGCGGCATGATCGCCACCACGTGGGTGCAGATCATCAAGGCCGTTCTGCTGCTCGCGGCGGCTGCCGTGCTGGTGGCGATGCTGCTGGCTGCTGTCCAATACGACCCGCTGCGGCTGTTCGCTTCGGTGGAGCAGCAGTATGGCGCGCAGATGCTGTTGCCGGGCGGCTACTTCAAGCATCCGCTGGACCCGCTATCGCTGTTCCTGTCGTTCATGTTCGGCGTCGCCGGCCTGCCTCACATCATGACGCGCTTCTACACCGTGCCGGATGCGCGGACAGCGCGCAAGTCGGTGCTGTGGCTGATGTTCCTGGCCGGCAGCTTCTTCCTGGTCACCACGCTGATCGGCTTCGCGTCGGCCACCCTCGTGGGACAGGACGCCATCCGCGCGGCCGACAAGGGCGGCAACCTGGCACTGCCGCTGCTGGCGCAGCATCTCGGCGGCGGTCCCGGCACCTTCGGCGGCCAGTTCTTCCTGGCATGTATCTGTGCCGTGGCCTTCGCCGCCATTCTCGCCGTGGTGGCCGGACTCACGCTCGCGTCGTCGGGCGCCATCGCGCACGACCTGTATGTGAATGTGATTCGCCGGGGCGCGGTCAGCGAAGAGCAGCAGGTCCGCGTCGCGCGCATCGCCACGTTGGGCGTGGGCGTGCTGGCGGTCGCGCTGGGACTGCTGGCGCAGGGCATCAATGTGGGCGTGCTGGTGATCCTGGCCATCGCGATCGCGGCGTCGGCCAATTTCCCCATCATCCTGCTGTCGATGTTCTGGCGCCGCTTCAATACCGCCGGTGTGATCGGTGGCGTCACCGCGGGCCTGGTTTCGTCGGTCGCGCTGGCGTTTCTCGGCCCGGCGTTCCTGAAGGACCAGGCGCTGTTTCCGATCGTGAATCCAACGATCCTGAGCATGCCGATCGGCTTCCTCGGCGCATGGCTTGGCACGATGCTGAGCCGGCGCAGCGCCGAGCACGAGGCCCGCTTCGACGCCTTCGTCTTCCAGGCGCATACCGGGGCCAGGCCGGATGCTCCGCCGGCTCCTGTTGTGCCGGCGGACTGATCCCGCTGGTTCCACCCGATCCATGTACATGCCGGCGCCGTCCACGGTCGGCGCGGGCAAGACTGACCCGCGGGCACATTGCCCGCTCCATTACTGGGGATTTACGATGAAAGCAATCAAAGGTGTAGTGTTCGATCTCTACGGCACGCTGTTCGACGTGCATTCGGTAGCCGGCCGCTGCAGCGACCTGTATCCGGGACGCGGACTGGAGATCAGCGTGCTGTGGCGCCAGAAGCAACTGGAATACACCTGGCTGCGCAGCCTGATGGGCCAGTACCTGTCGTTCGAGGCTGCCACCGAGGACGCGCTGGTCTATACCTGCAACCATCTCGGGCTGCAGCTGCAGGCGCCGGACCGCGCGGCGTTGTGCGAGGCGTACCTGAAGCTGAATCCCTACCCGGATACTCCGCCGGCCCTGTCGATGCTTCAGGCGCTCGATCTTCCGCTGGCCATCCTGTCCAACGGCTCGGTACGGTCGATTCATTCGGTCGTGCACCACGCGGGGCTGCAGGATCGCTTCGCCCATCTGATCAGCGTCGATAACGTCGAAGTGTTCAAGCCGCACGGCAAGGTCTATGCGCTGCCCGAAAAGACCATGGGCCTGGCGCGCGACAACATGCTGTTCGTCTCGTCGAACGCCTGGGACGCATCAGGGGCCAAGCACTTCGGTTACCAGGTGGCGTGGATCAATCGCGTGGGCAACACCTACGACGAGCTGGGTGCGCGGCCGGATGTCCAGGTCGAGTCGCTGGAAACGCTGGCCGATTGGGTCCGAGGCCAGGATCGCGCTTGAGCGGCTGCCGCTGGCCTCCGCCCTTCCCGACGGGGAGGGCGCGAGGCGGCGGCAATCCAGCCTGCCGTGCCACCCCTGGTTCCCCCTGCTCCGCTGATTCCCTACTTCCTTACTTCCCGATACTTCCCCGCTGCTTCCTCTTACATCCTGCCCGTGGCTGTCGCGGGCGCATAGCGCCCCGACAGCGCCCCATACAAGGGCGGCACCGCCATCCTCGATACGCCGGCCGCGATCAACGCGGTAGCCATCAGCGGAATCGTCAGGCCGCGCGCTCCCACCAGTTCGATCATCACCACGAAAGCCGTGACCGGGCGCTGCGTCACCGCGGCAAGATAGCCGCACATCGCCAGTGCCGCGTACACCGGCAAAGGTGCCTGCCCGATCGTGTATTGGAGCAGGTTGCCGATCCCTGCGCCGATGGCCAGCGATGGCACGAACAGGCCGCCCGGAATGCCGGACAGCCAGGTCAGCAGCAAGGACAGGCCCTTGAGGAAGGGATACGCAGCCGGCAGCACGAGGTCGCCGGCCAGCAGCGCGCGCGTTTCGCCGTACCCGCTGCCGTGGCTGGTTCCCGATGACGCCAGCCCGAGGAGCGCAACGCCCAGCCCGCACAGCGCGCCGAACATTGCAGGGCGTTGCGCGCGCAGACCGCGTATCCGAGGCGGCAACCACCGCTCGCTGTGAACCAGCAGCCAACAGAAGCCGGCGCCGGCCAGCCCGGCCACCGCGCCCGCTGTCACGACCGCGACAGCCATGCGGTACGGTGCCGACGGGCCGGCCGCTATCATGCCGAGCGCCGGACCCTCGCCTTGCAGCACGCCCGCCACGGTGCCGGCACAGACCACCACCGCGATCAACGCCGCGCTGCCGCGCGGCGGGATGCCGCGCGCCAGTTCCTCGATGGCGAAGGCAATGCCGGCCAGCGGCGTGCAGAACGCTGCCGACAATCCGGCCGACGCGCCGGCAAGGGCAAGCTGGCGATCGAGCGCGGTGAGATGGGCGCCGGCTGGACCGGACAGCCCGGGGAGCCACCGGCGGAGGCTGACGAGCAGCGCGGCGCCGATATGGACGGTGGGGCCCTGGCGGCCGAGCGTGAAGCCGCCCAGCGTGCCGAGAAAGGACAGGCCGATCTTGCCGACGATCACCGCCGGCCGCAGCAGACGCCGCTTAGCCGTTCCATTGCCGCCGCTGACGATGGCCACGATCTGTGGAATGCCACTGCCTTCGGCACCGTCGAAATAGCGGTGTGTGAGCCAGACTGCGAGTGCGCCCAGTGCTGGCGAAAGCAGCAAGGTGACCCACGGCCCGTGGGCGCTTGCCGCGAGAAACAGCTGGTGGCCGATGTCGATCAGCCAGGCATATAGCGTGGCGACACCGCCGACCAGGGTGCCACCGACGCACAGTACGGCGTGATGCCACCACAGCCGGCCACGGGCCCGTGGTTTCCTCCAGTTCGCGCTCCCACGCAGCTCCATATCGTCCCCTCGTTGTTATCGTGCCGACGTGCGTCAATGCGCGTCGGAGCGGCTGACAAACGCAGGATGCATGCCAGTGGTGAGCCCCAGACCGACTTGTCAGGCTCGCCACCGGCACAGGGCGCAGGGGCCTTCGGGTCTTCTCTGACCGTTGGGACCGAAATCCGATACCATGACTGCCGCGCACGGTGCGCCAAGCTGGCGCGACGCTGCTTTCGCCGCAGTTCCGAAACAACGGGAGACTTTGATGTCGTTCGAACATTGGATTGCGTTTGTGCTGACCAGTGTCGTGATACTGGCGATTCCAGGACCGACGATCCTGCTGGTGATCGGCGATGCCTTGGCCCACCGCGGCAAGTCGGCGTTCGCCACCGTGGCGGGTGTTGCCGCGGGCGATCTCACGGCCTTTACCCTGTCAATGGCCGGGTTGGGCGCGGTCCTGGCGACCTCCGCCACACTGTTCACCGCATTGAAGTGGGCCGGCGCCGCCTATCTGATCTATCTTGGCGTCCAGGCGCTGCGGAGCGCCGCGCGAAGCGGCGCAAGCCAGGTACCGGTGAGCGAGGGCCGTCCGTTACAGCGCTTCGGCAAGGCGTGGCTGGTAACGGCGCTGAATCCGAAGAGCATCGTCTTCTTCGTTGCGTTCGCTCCCCAGTTTATTGATGCCAGCCGTTCGTTCCTGCCTCAGGCCGGCATTCTGATCCCGACCTTCGTGATCATGGCGGCGGCCAATGCCGCCATCTATGCGCTGCTGGCGCGATCGCTGGCGACGCGGCTGACCAGTGCCCGAGCGCAGGCGAACGTCCAGCGCGTGGGAGGCCTGACGCTGATCGGCGCAGGGACACTGGTGGCAGCCCGGGCCTGATGGCCTGATGGCCTGATGGTCTGATGGACTCAGGGGATGGCGGCGGCAAACGCCTGCCCCATCTGCCGAGCCCGCTTTACCTCATCGCTGTGCAGATAGACCGACGTCGTCGACACCGACGCATGCCGCAGATTGTCCCGCACGATGGTCAGGTCCACGCCACGCGCCAGCGCATGTGTGGCGTGCGTATGCCGCATCCAGTGCGGACTGGCGCGCCTTAGCTTCTCTGCCGCCGTCGGATGATCGGCGCCGATGACATCGGCGGCCAGCAGGAAGAACCGCTTGACGATATGTCCAAGCCGGGTGGTCGTGATGCCGGCGTCCGGCGTGTCGGTCAGACCCCCGAGGCCCCCGAGGCCCCCCAGGCCGCCGACCAGCAGCGTGTCCGGGCGCCACAGGCGCCGGCTGACGGGCAATCCGCGCTCTGTCAGGTAGCGCTCCAGAGCCGTTCTCGCCAGCGGCGGCAGGGCCACCTTGCCGCTACGCCCGCCCTTCCCCGTCAGCTGGAGCCATTCGTCGCCCTCGCGGTCGGCGCCGATATCGCCCAGCCTGGCGGCGACGAGTTCGCTCGCCCGCAGCCCTGTCGCATAACCGAAATCCAGCACGAAACGCAGGCGCTGCGCGGCGGCGGCTTCCCACCCATAGGACCACTCCAGTCCATCGGCGATGGTCCGGACGAGCCGCCACTCGCCTTCGCTGAAGGCATGGGAGCTATCCAGCGCGGCGGTGCGGCCACCGCCCCGGACCTTGATGCCCGCGAATGGATTGGCCAGGACATACCGCTGCTGCGCCAGCCAGCGGAACATGGCCCCGACGATGGAGAGCGCGTGCGCGACCGACCGGGCCGATAGTGCGCCGGTAAAAGGCCGCCATTCCGGCGACGTGCGCGAGCGCGGCGGGCCTGCCCAGCGATCCCGAGGCGTCGGGCGGCGCAGGAAGGCGCGGTACGCAACGGCGTCCTCGGTGGTCAACGATGACAGGGGCCGCTGCCGCTCGACGATGGCCCACAGGATCAGGCGTTCGGCTTCCTTGCGGTAGGTGCGTTGCGTCGCTGGCGATTCATGCAGCGCCAGCCAGGCCTGTACTGCCTCGTAGTCATTGTCGGCCGTCAGCGTGCAGGTCTGCCGCGGCGCGCGAAAGCGCCCTTGCGAGCCATCGACCTCTTGTGGCAGCCGCAGCTGTTCCCAGGGCACGACCACGCTGCGCCGCTCCTGCACGACCAGCGCGCGGGCTCGTTCCGTCAGCGCCGGGTGGGCGGCGAAGAATGCCTCGATATGCGCGGCGCTGCGCGCGCCGAGTCCTGGAATGGCGGTCCACCACCGGCGGCGTCTCGGGATACGCACGGTCAGCGCCGCCAGCGTGTCGATGCCATGGGCCCGCAAGGCAGTCACCGCGCGCGCCGGCAGCCAATGGCCAATATCGTCGGCAATCGATGGCCGTGGGGCTGGCAGCGTGCGCATGAGGTCGATGGCGCGGTCGGCCGCCCTGCCCTGCGCGGCACGTTCGGACGCAGGGATTTCGAACAGCGCGGCGAGATCGTCGCGGCCGCGCTGCCGTGCGAACGCCGCCAGCTGGCGCCGGATGCGGCCGAGGATGGCGCGTGAAGACTGGCCATGCGCCCTGTCATCTCCGAGATACTGCGCCACCGCCTGCCGCGAGCCGAGCCCGGCATGCCAGGCGCGCAGCGCGGCGACAGAGGCGGCGTCCGGGAAGTCAGGGGCGGTACGGGTGGAAGGCGGGCGCGGTTTCATGGCCGCCAGTTTAGCGCAGCAATGCGGCCATTACGATAAGAATAGTTATCGCAATAGCAGCAAAGCCGCACGTCGTCGTGGAACTGGCCTTGCTGGTTGGCGGGCGTCGGTCAAGCACTAACGGGTGCGACATTGTGCGGGACCGCACAATTGCGTTGTTCGGACAGCGTCGATAGCAAAAGGGAAGTCATACCATTCAAGCTGCTTCCCCCCGGCCGGCCAGGAGCGCCCGTGGATGTCAGGGCGCGATGGAGAAATGCATGCGGATTACATCCATTCTTGCTTGTGCGTGCTGCCCTCTGCTTTCTGCCTGCATAAGCAATTCAGGAGTCACGTCGACTAACCTTGCCGATCAATGGGCCTCGCGCCTCCGCGCATACCAGATCTATCCGGTCTTCCCACCGCGCGAGGACCTGCAAGTCGGAGACCTCTACGGTATCTGTATCTCGCGAACGCCTGAGCAATCCTCTATGGACGCCAAGCAGAAAAGTTCTCACCGGCAGCCCATCGCAGCGTGGCTTGCTCGCTTTGCCAGCGTTCGGGCTGGATTGGGATACGGCTACGAGGCGTCGATCACCATGCCAACGGCCGGGCCTAGTTCACCGAACGTGACGCAAGACTTCGGCACGCTGCCCGAAAGCGGTTCCTTCCTAGATGCAAGCAAGAATGGTTCAAAGTTGCGGCTACGGAATGTCTCGTTGCCCGAATTCTTTTCGGCGACGATCACGCATTCTGAGATGGGCGCTCTCTTGCCCGCTGGAGTGGTATTGGCGGGCCTTGGCGTGAGTAGTGAAGATGTCGCCTCTGTATCTGTCAGCGTTCCTGCCGCCGCGTCATACGGTTTACCGGTCTGGAATGCTGTGGCTAGCGTAAAACAATCACCGCCCTGGAATGACCCGGGCTTCTGGCCTTGGGCCACAAAATACCTGTACGCCTACCACTCCTTGAGTTGCTCTGTGGACGAGCAGCCCGTCTTCGTGCTCGTGACGGAAGTGTTTGCGGCCTATGCTTTAGACGTTGACTTTAGCTTCTCCAAAGGTGGAGCGGCGAGGCTCCAGCAATCGATGCGACTGCCCACTGATAGCACAAGGCATGCGACGCTCGACTTGCTATTGAAACTGCTGTCCGAAAGCGGCGTAGATGCACCTGCAGACAGTGCAAAATCTGGTTCAACACCCAAGTCAGGCCAAATCGCCAATTCCTCCGCGAGCGCAGCTATCCCCAAAAAAGGGTCGGCCGGTGGAACACCGGTGCAACGGCTTCGAGACCAGCTAGATACACTCCTCGCATCGGCAGCGGGCCAAGAGCAACAACAATTTCCGGGCATAACGGCGCAGATCGTCACTGGCTCAGATTCTGGCCTCAAGCTCCAGCGAAAGTTTGCCCATCCTGTCGTGATCGGCTATCGAGGAGTGGCTCTTCTGCCGGAGCCGGATGGGAAACCACCTAGTGAGTTTGTTCCTCTACCGATTGATGCAGTAGGGCCGTTCCTCCTAAGGCCACCAAAAAGCGCCATCCCGAATCCGAATCTACCGTGAGATTCCGCCGCGGCGCTGCGTCGGTCGCTGGGTAACGACGTGTGGCCGGGCGTCACCACTTAGTGCAACGGCGGGCTACTTCTTCCTCTTCTTCTTGGACAGCCGGCTGAATTGGGTTGCCGTGAGCGCGGATGACACCTTTAGAGCGGGGTCATAGTGCGGGTGGCCCGACACGGTGTCAC
Organism: Cupriavidus nantongensis; assembly: GCF_001598055.1. Lineage (NCBI taxonomy): Bacteria > Pseudomonadati > Pseudomonadota > Betaproteobacteria > Burkholderiales > Burkholderiaceae > Cupriavidus > Cupriavidus nantongensis. The sequence continues at coordinate 2,779,556 of NZ_CP014844.1, forward strand.
AGAAATAGTTGTGATACGAGGCGAGCCATGCGAACTTCGCGAAGACCGCCGGTACGGTCGCGTACGCCTGCAGCGATGCTTCGATCTGCTCCTTATGACGACGAAGGGACGTGACATCAAGATGCAATTCGCCGAAGTCGTCCCCCACAGCGCAGGCGGTCAGGTAGTTCAGGAAATAGCGGCCGTCAGGGCCTTTCAGAACATCCTGATGCTGCGGTGCGCTTTCCCCCGCGTAATACCTAATGTGCTCGTCCACAAGCCGCATCGTGTTATCACAGAGCACAACAACCGGGTTGACGGCAATGCTGCTCTCGAGGCGATAGGCCTCGATCAAGGCGGCTCCATAGGCGCTATTGTCGTCGATAAAAAGCTGCCCAACCGCCAGGCCACCTCGAATGAAAAAGCCATCTAACGCCATTTTGAGTTGATACTCATTGATGACGTCGAGGATGGCACCGAACTCCGCTTCCATGTCGGAGCTGTAACGCGGATGCGCCAACACCACGTTGTCGGTGAACGACTTGAAGTACAGCATCGAATACTCATCCCGAGTGTCCTTCAAGGTCGCGATACTTCGGGCCAGGATACCGTGAAAGCGTTCAAGCAGTTCGTTGTGTGTTTGGTCCTTATAGCTCGCGCCGACCCTCGCTGAAAAGCCAAGGACATCCAGAAATGCGCAATAGGAGAGCCGATGCACCGGCTTGCCATCCGAGAAGTAGTGTGAATCGCTCATATCGGTTTCGAACCAAAAAAAGAGCGAGTTTAACGGGTTCTCACCACACACTACATCTCACTTCGTCAGGCAGTCTGCGTCATCGTTGCTTAGCGTTTAGTCGGACATGGAAGTGCGCCGAGGCACCGGGAGGGGCACTGCCAGGCGATGGCGAGTTGAGCCGTATCGATTCGGGCCCACGTCTCCGAGCTTTGACATAGAAAAAATTATGTCGAATTGCGTAGCGATACAACGATACGTACGTTATACTGCTTGCACGATGCAGCGCAGACGCTGAGCGAGACGACTGGCCTGAGGCCGCTTTCACGGGAGAATTCAGATGAACGACACGATCAAGCCGCTGCCTTCCTTGAAGGCCATGGCCGAAAAGAAGCTGGACGGCATCGGCAAGCAGACCATCTACAAGATCGACCCGCGGTTGGTAAAGGTGCGGCCTGGCCACAACGGGCGGATCAGGAACGCAGGACTACGCGCCCACATCGACACCATGAAGGTGTCCATGCGGACCGCCGGCACTGCGGCGTTCCCGCCGATTGACGTAGAAGTCGAAGACGGGGAGATCTGGCTCGTTGATGGGGAGTGCCGCACGACCGCCGCCGTCGAGTTGATGGACGAGGGTCACGACCAGCTCTACTTGGAAGCGAGACAATGGCGTGGCTCGGAAGACGAGCGTACCGCGCACATGCTCACTTCCAACCAGGGGCGTCGCTTCAACGGCTTGGAACTTGGCCACATCTACCTGCGGCTGCGGCGCATGGGCTGGTCGATTCAGAAGATCTGCGCGCGCAACGGTATGTCGGACACCCATGTTCACCAGATGATCATGCTGGCGGAGTCGCCTCTTGAATTGCAGAAGCTGTTGGAGGACGAACGAGTCGGCACGGACGCTGCGGTCGCAGCAATCCAGAAGTACGGGATGAAGCGCGCGCTGGAGTTGTTGCGCGGCATGGTGGAACAGAATGGCGGAAAGAAGAAAATCACCAAGACCGCGGTTCTTGGGCGACCCTTCTCCCGCGCCACTGTCAACGACGTGGTCGGGTCGCTGGACACCTTCTACAACCGGCTCTCGGAGCAGCAGCGTTCCGAACTCTCGACCCTCCTCGAAAACAACGAGGCGGAGCTGGGAGACAAGACTATCACGTTGCCGGCCGCCTGCCTGAAGGGCCTGATCGATGCTCGCCACAAGGTGGAGGCTGAACGCCAAAAGCACATGAAGAAGGATGCAAAGGCCAACAAGAAGGCAACCGCAGGAGCGACGCCGGTGGACGACGAAAGCTTCGAAATCGCAGACCTGTGCAAGGGTTGAGGCCCTCCGACCGAATGACGGACTTCCTCGCCCCGGGCTCGACACTGACGACGCCAAGCGATGCTCTGCGGGTGCTGCGGAAGGGAACGCTTCCCAAACATCTGGACGGCAGCGCTGGCACCAACCGAAATCCAGGACACCCGCAGATTGCGGCGGACCGAGACTGGGATGCCATCGAGCTATGGTTGAACCAGTATAAGGGCCGAGTCGCGTCCGCGACTCTGCTCGCCTACGAGAAAGAAGTTTCGCGCTTTTACGTCTGGGTCTTGCTTACTTTGGAAAAGCCCCTTTCCTCTATCGTTCGAGACGACTGGTTGCGCTACACCGAGTTCCTTCGGGACCCCCGCCCAGCCGACCTGTGGGTTGGTGCGAAGCGGCCGCGTCTCGGGCGTGACGGCCGCGTTTCCGACGCGTACAAGCCGTTTGCCGGCCCGCTGCAGTCCAAGAGCATCTCCTTCGCGGAGCGCGCTATCCGGCAGATGTTCTTGTGGCTACGTGACGCCGGCTATCTGGCGGAGAACCCCTTGCCCAAGCAGCCGCCCCGTCGCGGATGTCAATCGGATACCGAGAAAGCGGGGCGGACTCGGAGGACGTTAGCGGACAACCAGTGGCGTTGCCTGCTGGACTGGCTGGCCGCCTCCAAGCGGGACACGGTCAACGAACGGCGTCAATATGCGCGCAACCGCTGGTTGATTGCCCTCTTCCATTCGACCGGCATCCGCAGCAGCGAAGCGTTGACGGCAGCCATGGGGGATATTGAGTGGGCAAAGGATGGCCGAGCCCAACAGGGTCGGGCGTTCCTAAATGTGAGGGCCAAAGGATCGAAGCCGCGCTCGATCCCATTGACCGACGATGTGCTACTCGAACTGGCCCAATACCGGCAGTCGTTCGGCTTGCCGGCGGCGATTGCCCCGCGAGAGTCAACGCCGCTGATCTTCTCGATCCAGGTGAAGAAAGGCTTCACCCCAATCACACGGCAGGCGTTGTACACAGTCTTCAAGAAGATGTTCGAGGCTGCGGCGAAGACGTTGGAAGATCGGTCCGCCGCGGAGCATCTAAGAGCGGCCTCCGCACACTGGCTTCGCCGGATGGCAGCCTCAGCGATGCTCCGGAACGGCGCGCCCGTACTCGTCACCAGTGATGTGTCGGAAAGTACCGACTGCTCGACCACGTCGCTTTACTCGGATTTGCACGCCATGGACATGCATCGGTACGAAACCCTAGATCACTACCAGGCGGGAAAACAATGAACTCGGTCGACAGACCTGCCGTAGCGGCCTTGGCTGAGCCTTGCGCGAATTGCCCCTTCCGGCCTGCCGGGAGCGCTATCCCTCTGGCCGATGGAAGATTACGCGCCATTGCTCAACAGCTCATCGCCGATGATACGAGGCCATTCCTGTGTCACAAGGCGGCATATCACCCCAAGGCGGTCCCCGGGCGCATTGCTGAATGCCGCGGCGCGCAGATTTGGCTCAGAAAGATGGGGTTTCCGAATGTTCCCATGCGTCTCGCATTCTCCTTAGGTTTGCTCAATCCAGTCGAACTGGATGGTCAAGCCGATCAAGTGATAGGGGTGGAAATCCTCGATGAGGGGCTGCCTAAAGAGTAGCTCCAAAAGACCCTGGCCCATGCCACTTAGTTCGGTACATGGCTTACCCTCTACAAAAGGAGCCTTAACGATGCAGAAAAATCGGGTCGCGCGCATCGCCAGCGCCGTCGCAACGATGCTGAGCGTGAACGAGATTCCCCCACCTGCCGGGAAGGTCTCGGCATGAGTCGAGATACCAATCGCGTCAGCATCAAAGGGACTGTGGCCGCCGCGCCGGAATGCCGCAGCAAGCCCAACGGCGATAGGACCGTAACTCTTCGCGTTTCTACGGTGGATCGAGTGCAGCGTAATGGCGAGACAGCCGAGTTCACGAGCTGGCACCGTGTTGTGTGCTTTGGCAGCACCGCGGATGATGCCGCCAGGCTTTCCGAGAACGACCGTGTCAGCATCGAGGGAAAGCTGCAGACACGCAAGTATGAGGTCAACGGCAAGGCCTCATACATCACCGAAGTGATTGCCTTCGATCTGGACAAACTGGCGTCGAACACAACGGCCAGCGGATCTGCTATGCCTACACGCGTCGCAACCACGCCCCCGAGCAACGGCGTCGGTGCGGATGCGCTTGGGGATATGTGGCGGGATGATGGACGGCCGTTCTAAGGATGAGAGGCGTGATGGCAGCGATGCAGCGGGTGCCAATTGCTTACTTCCACATCGTCACGCCAAACGGCCAGGATCTCGGCTGGGTCGGGTTCTGTGAGGAGCTTAACGTGGCCATGATTCCTGCGGTGCTGCACCGGGGCGGCGAAGATGGGGCAAGGAAGCGCGCAGAAACGGATCCGCCCAAGCCCCTTGGGTTCCACGGGGGGGCGCCATTTGCGCCATTCCCGTGGATGCTGGGAGGCCTACGCGACGAGTCCTATGTCCCTGTCCTCAAGGCAATGGATCACGCCGCACGATCTGCCTTTGCGGAGAGCAAGCGCAGCACCAATGCCGGGGCGGATTCGGCGACAAAGGAATGATGAATATAGGCGATCAATCGCGCCTTTATCCCTTATTCGATATTTCGTAAGTGGTTTATCCTGTCGTGTCGGCGATCCAGGTTTCGTCGTATGAGTTCACAAGAATCAAAGGGAGAGTACCTCATGAATAGGACCATTCTGGCTATTGGACTGGCTATCTCGGCGGCTCTTGCCGGCTGCACGACCACAGGCGCGAGCAATGCCATCACAGACGAGTCGAAGGTCGCGATGATCAAGCCGGGCGTTACCACCACCAAAGATGTGGAACGGATCTTTGGTCGTCCGAGCAACGTTCAGTATCTGGAAAAGGGGGAGCAGATCTGGTCGTATCAGAACGTGAAGACCGGTGCCCTCGCGTACATTCCATTTGCCAACATGCTTGGCAACAGCATGAAGGAATCAAGTCTGGTATTCCGCTTCACGGGCAAGGGGGTGGTGAAGGAATTCCAGCAGGGAGAAAACCGTCTGTAGGGTGGAGAGGGAATAACCCCTCTCTCGTAGACGGGGCTGTGCCAGTGACCTCGGTCAGAGGCAGAAGCACGCTGGCCGGCCGGCCTATCGCGCCAGGTTGTTCCAAGCCCCAACCGCTGCGAGCAACAAGACGTGGTCGGTTAGGTCTCCCCTTTTGAGTTGTTCCGGGCCCTTATGGCCGCAGGCGAGACAGCGGACGAATGCTGTGCCGACCTGCTGCTCCGCATCAATCCGCTTAGGCTCATGGCATTTCGGACACGGTGCCGGCACCAGTTGCTCGCGTACGGCTTTCAAAAGCTGTCGGAGGGGAGACGTTGGTGCTTCTGAGGGTCAAGGCCCCCGTGGAAAATCGGGGTATCTCCCACGTCGGCGGCATGAAATGCAGCATAAGGGACGTTGGCATTGACCCTTTGCCCGCCCCGGCGGGCTTTTTTTTGACCGCAGCCGACAAAAAAAGCTCCAACCGAGGGCACCGCCACCGCGGAGGCTCGGATGAGCGAACTGCTGAAAACGTCGCACAGCACGAGGAAAACTGATGACGACCTATGCGTATGAAATCAAGCCGCGCCGGTCGGAGGTGGGGGGTGGATGGCAACTGCGGCTGCTGCAAGACGGCAACGAGGTTGGTGGCGGTGTGTTCCCCGTCGACCAGGAAGCGGAACGCCGAAGCGGTATCGAGTGGTTCAATGCGCTGACGGAGGACGAACGGGCCAGCTGGCTGGCCAAGGCGGAAAGTGCGCGCCCGGAGGACGCCTGGGGCGCGTACCTGACCGATGCGGCCTTTCTGGACGCGCATGCAGAAGGCGAGAGCTGGGTAGCCGCTCGCCAGTGAAAACGCCCCTCGAGGCCACTAGGCAGTCACCAGGCGCTCAGGCGCCCCGCACCGGTCAGCAGTTCGAGAGTTCCACGATGACATCCGCACATGAGGTAGCTTCCAAATCGCTTTATATCGGCAAGTATGAGGTGCCGGCGGCCGGACCGCGCATCCTGCTGTTCTTCGCCTTCTGGCTTGGGGCCCCGGCTCTAGCGCTCGTGATATCGGTTCTTTGGCGGCCGGCGGGTGTCTTGACATGCCTGGTTTGGTTCGCCGTTGCCGTGGGCCTTTTTCACCTACGTAATGTTGTCGTGCGCAAGGAAATCGAAGAGGGCTTGCACGATCCGCTCTATGGCGCCCATCTGAGGCGTATGCGAAGGCGGACCGTCAATGAAAGGCACCCCTGGTATCGCTGGTTTAAGGGGGCTTACTCGGCCGTGGTTACAATCCTAATTGCGTGGGCACTCGTGACTGCCGATGGTGCGGGCTCGCAGGTTCAGTCCTCTGTTGCGCCGCCAATGGGAAGCCAACAATGACTTGGAAAACGCCCCAACAGGGCACCAGGCGCTAAGGCGCCTCGCAACCGGCCGGCAGCCGGGAGGAACCGAAAACGATGGAGCCAATCGCGCAATTTGTGACGATCGTCAGCATCTGTTATTTAGCCTACCAATGCGTCGCCAAGCAGTATTACTCTCCGGTTTTCATCATCGGGAGCCTTGGACCGGCGATGTGGATCGCTCAAGCCGCTTTCGAAAGCTTCGATATCGACGTCCCATGGATCTATGCGTGGGCATTGATAACGTCCATCGCCGCCTACTTCGCTTTCGCCGCTCCTGCCAAGTCGTCGCAAACACCAAACGCTCCCCAAGCATCCGCGGAGGCAGCCTTGGCACAAGATGCGGGCCGGCAAGAGGGCAAGGCGTGAGCATGATGGCGCCGGCGCAAGCAGCACTTCCGCGGGATCCTGGCGCAGTGGCGCCCGGAAGCGTGTGAGGGACCGACGCCAAGGAAAACGCCCTTCGGGGCAGACAGGCGCTCCACGCGCCCCGCACCGGCCGGTAGCCGAGAATAGAGAAAATATGTCGAAGACGCTCAAGGTGTGGCAACTCGCGGATGCGAAAGCATTCGGCCTGGTTGACGGTGAATCGGACTACCGCATTGTGCCTTTCACCCGTATCAAGGAATTCCGCGTGGTCTCGGCTGTGCAATCGAAGTGGGAGATCCAGGCGCTGTTGGAAAACGAATGGCAAGCCTTTGGCCAGTACGATCAGCGGCAGGCCGCGTTGAACAAAGTCGTCAACTACGCCTCGGACGTGTGGAAGTAATCAAATGCGCCTGGCGAGCCGCCCGCGGGCGGCTTTTCGTGCCTGTGCGCCTTTGCCGATAACTGGCATTATCGGCATGGCGTTCTCGTCCGCAAAAGCGGGCGGGCGTGGGACGAGGCTCGCGCCGCCGCGCAGGAGACATTGAGCGAGCTGTTGGCGACCATGAGCGCGCGCCGGCGCCCGGGCACCACCGGCAAGCCGAAGGCAACCAGCGCCCACCTGCCGCAGTCGTGACGCGATCATTCCCAAGATCCGAACCACTGGAATGACTGCCATGAAGCCTTACGACTATCTCGGTTTCCGCATCGTCCCCGATGCCACCCATGTCCCCGAAATCCGCCTCTGGATGGCGGCGGGCGACGTACGGAACGCCGGGATCGTGGACGGCCACGCCGAGCCGGCCCGCACGCCGGAGCTGTTTTTTACCGAGGACGAAGCCCGCACCGCCAGCGCGCGACAGGCGGAGGGCATGGTCCGCCGTCATCGCGCCGGCGGCGCTGGACTGGCCGACCTCGATCGAGAGCGACAATGGAAAAAACAACCGTAGTGCCTGAAGCTGGCCACGCCGAGCCAGCCATCAATTTCGATGGGCTGGTGTCCGCCTTGCATGCGCGCCTTCGCCACGGCGGCACGGTTGACGAGATCGCGGAGCCGGCGCTGCTGGCCTGCCGGCGCCTAGCGCGTGCCGGGCAGGTTCAATGGCTGGCAGCCGCCTTGCGGGTAAGCGGCCAGGTTTCCGACCTCGCACAGTCTGTCGCGCGCGAACGCCTGCCACGATTGATCATCAACGAATACCTCATCGGCCGGCTTGGGCTGGATCCCACGCTCGTCATGCGATGGGAGGCAGCACACGGCGGGGCGCTGGCGCTGATTGCCGAACGTGCGCTCGATCCCACGGGGCTACCGATGGCAATCCAGGCGGTCGAAAGTTCCATCGCCGCTTTTGCCCGCACGACCTAACTGAGGCGGGGTGGACTACGAACGATGATGACAACGGAAATTCCAAGCGTGGTGCGCCAAGGTGGCCACGACAAAGCGCACGCCGCCTTGTGCGTGCGCGCGGTGCGGTGGCTGCAGCTGTCGGAAAGCAGGCAAGGCCCAGGCTGCACCATCGCGGTCAGCGAATGTCAGGCGGCCGATGCGGGCGAGATCCCCGATGCGATTGGCTTTCGCGCCGTCGGCCAGGAGCTGCATTCGGTAGTGGTCGAAGTCAAGGTGTCGCGGGCCGATTTCCTCGCAGACGCCAAGAAGCCGCACCGCCAGGAACCGGCGGCTGGCATGGGCCAGTTTCGCTATTACCTCGCGCCAGCTGGCCTGATAAGGCCCGACGAGTTGCCGCCCCGATGGGGGCTGATCGAGGTCGACGGACGCGCCTTGCGGGTCCGCGCCGGCCATGTCCTGGCACCTCGCTTGCCCGAGAAGAGCTACCAGCGGGATTTCACCCCTTGGTCGCTTGCATCAAACAGGGAGCGTGAGCTTGCGTTGATGGTGCGACTGTTCGCCAGGGTCGGCGACGCCGACCTGTTGCACCGGCAGCTGAAGGAGGCACGCAATCGACTGGCTTATGCAGCCAGGACCGCCGAACACTACCGCGACCGAGCGACGGCGGCAGAGCGCAATAACTTCGTGCTGCGCTGTGCCTTGGACGAGCATGCAATACCGCATCCAACGCTGGAGCGATTACCCAAATCCCTACCTCGCCGTGCCAGCGCAGCCAGCAACGGCCAAGCCTATCTTGAAAGGAGTACCGCACATGGTGTTTAGCGATGCGCGCCGCGAACTGCGCGAACAGATCCAACTGGTGGCCGAGACAGAGCGCTACGACGCCACGCTTGCTTCGGATCCGAGCATTGTGCCGAGCGAACGCGCGCTGGCAGAGCGGCGGCGGAAGGGATCACGGAAAGCCGAATTGCTCACCAAATACGAACTCGCCTAGGAACGAACATGCAACGCAAGACGGAAGCACCGGCCCCTCTGCCGGCCGGCAGATACCGGATCCGCACGCGAGAACCCAACAAGCTGCTGGCCGCCATGAACGGCCACAGCCTCGTGTTTCCCGAGGCCGATTGCGTCAGCGACGGCAAGTGGTGCGTGTTCTATCGAGACGACAAGCAAGTGTGGGGCTGCAATGCGCTGTATGCAGCCGCGCATTTCGATTGCGAGCCGCAAGGCGATGATCGCGGGCCATAGGCGACATGCAGCGTAAGACCGAAGCGCCGTCCCCCTGCTGGCCGACAGAAAACCGCATCCGCACGCGTTCCGTACATGGCATCGACATCGAACACCCCCAGTAGCATCGGAGAGGCAATTGCACGAGCGCGTGAAGCGCGCGGGCTCAACCAGTCCGAGTTGGCGCGACAGCTTGGGGTTACGCCTCAGGCCGTTCAAAAATGGGAATCCAACACGACATCACCGCGGCCGGCAAAGGTCGCACTCATCGCTCGGGTTCTTGGCATAGATCCTCGAATCCTGCTGCCTATTGGATTCGAGCTAACGCAGACGCCAGGGGAAGAAGCCCCGTCAGACAGATGGCCGTTTCGGGTCTCCAGGGACCGAGTGCTGCAGATGGATGCGGATGAGTTGGAGCGCATCGACGACTTTATCGAACAGAGCGTCCGACGGTGGGAATCGCGACGGAGCAGCACAAGCGGCCCGGTGTCTGGCGTCGTTGGGCCACACCGCGGTTCTCGAAGATAACCCGATCAAGGGTAGAAATGCGGGTGCTGCGCCGGTGGCCGATCCCCGCATGCCCTTCTCTGCCTTGCCGTCTGCCGTAGCGCCGCTGACCTAGAACGGTGGCGGGTCGAAGAAGTAAAACTCGCGGACCCATCCTTCCAGTTTCGGGTCTTCACAGCGCACCCGGATCGCGTTTGCTTTGCCACCGACTCTAACCGTGTAGCACTTCGCCCCGACAGGGATCGTCGCGATATCGCCTGTACGCGCGTTCGCGTCTGCCTCCGTTGCGTACAGCTTTACCGCGCTAGTCGTAACGCTTGGCGTTGGATCGACACGCATCCCGAAGATCCACCAGAATAAGACGCCCACCGCGGCAAACGCCGTCAACACTATTACCGCTCGTTTCATGGTCACCAGTTCTCCGAGGCGCCTGCCTTCCAGCCTTTGGGGTACTTGCGCTCGCCGACGACCCGGCTTGATTTGCGCACTGCGGCCAACAGCTCCGCAGGGGTGATGGGCGTTGGCAGGCCACGCGGGTCATGGGCCATGATGCCGATCAGCTCAAGGGCCTCAGCGGTGTTGGTAGAGCAGGAGTTATTCAGCAGGTTATATCGGCGCCCTTCCTTTACGCGGCGTTCCAATTCTTGCTGAAGCTTATTCGCCTCCATCGGTGTTACCCACAAGCGTACGCCGATGATGTCTCGTACCGAGGCTTGCTCTCTAATGTATTGCCACGGAGGCTCGCGATGGTAACCATCTAGCTGCCGGTTGTAGCTAATGCCGCGTACCTCGATTGCTGCGTGGCCCATCACCGCTGCGGGATTGGCCAGAATGCTGTCGAAAACCTGGACCTCAATGATCTCGCGGTCCAGGTAGATGGACTTAGGGGCGTTCGCGGGCGTGGGTGTAGTCTTGCGCTTGGCGGCCAGGTAGAGCGTCTTGCCGCTTGGGTGTTTGACGAACTCGCTCATCTTTGCCCTTCGACAAAGATCTCGATGGGTTCGGATTTGGCTACCGCGCTCAGCAAATGGGTCTGCCCTCGCCTATTCGTTCGGCCATACTCAAGCTCGCCGTTGGCACGTCGGATCGCGTAATCGGCATTTGCGATAGGCTCATCTGTGCCAGCATCGCGAAGCACATACAGATCGTCATGCAGCAACGCAGGAGGCAGTGCAGTTGTCGTGCCGGCGCTGTTCAGGAAAGCGGTGGCCACTCCCGCTGCCGCGCCTGGGAGCGGATGTTGGCCGGTTGTTGTGGAGGGCGTGGCAAGAAGTGTCGCACCACAGGCGGTCCTCATCCCATGCATTGCCACGGGGACACCATCCACCGTGATGTGCGCATGTCCCTCGATAATCGGGAACGCTCCTTTACACCTTGGGCACACGACCTTGTGGCCGACGCCGGCCCAAGGCTTGCCGCCGGAGGTTGTTGTGCCGAAGCCCTCAATCACAGTTCCACCATGATCAGTTCGATCACCGACCCGCACGATGTCCTTCATGGCAGATCAGCGCAACGTCGGATCTGGGGCGTATGGCCCCATCACTTTTCCGGTGGTAGCAAAGACCAGATAGGCCTGCCAACTATTCCCGTCCCGCGTGCATTCGACGATGGCCTCGCCTGGCGTTTGGTAATGTCGGCGGAAACGGTACTGGCCGCATCCACCGATCCGGTTCGCTGCCAAGGCTTGGGTGATCTCCAAGTCGAAGGACTCGTTCCAAGGGCCAGGGTATTGTTCCGCCATCGACAGATCAGCAGCACGGCTTCCCGTCCGCCCGCAGCCTCCCACGCCGGAGACGACAGCGATTAAGACGGCCGCAATCAAGAGAGGCTTTCGAATATTGACCATTATCATGCGTTTTTTTATTTTATCGGACCGCCTGCGGTAGCAGGTTGAAAGCTGCAACCAAGGTTTACAGGCGGGCTGCGTTAATATATCAGACAGAGCGGCCGAGACCCCTAGCAGGCCGCTGAAATACCTCCGGTGGACGTCAGCGCGACAACTGGCTGAAGCGTTGATTTGAGGAACCCATCCAACTCCACTTTCATGCGCGGCGCAGATACCTTCACGGAAAGTTTGTTCACTATGCGGAGGCTGGATGATTTCGTGCCGAAGTCCCACCCGCTGCGCTCGATCCGCGCCATGGCCAACCAGGCGCTGGTAAAGATGGACCGGTTGTTCGCACAGATGTACGAGGACGATATCAAGGGTGGCCAGCCCAGCATCGCGCCGGAGAAGTTGCTGCGGGCCATGCTGCTGCAGGTGCTCTACAGCGTTCGCTCCGAACGCCAACTCATGGAGCAGACGCAGTACAACCTGCTGTTTCGCTGGTTCATCGGGCTGTCGATGGACGACACCGTTTGGGTGCCCACGGTCTTCACCAAGAACCGCGAGCGGCTGATCAAGCATGATGCGGTGATCCAGTTTTTCAACGAGGTGCTGGCCATCGCGCAGAAGAAGAACTGGCTGTCGGGCGAGCACTTCAGCGTGGACGGCACGCTGATTCAGGCGTGGGCAGGCCACAAGAGCTTCGTGCGCAAGGACGGCGGCGACGACAAGGACGACAACGACGGCGCCAACTTCAAAGGTCGCACGCGCAGCAACGAGACGCACGAGTCCAAGACCGATCCCGATGCCAAGCTGTACCGCAAGGGCAAAACTGCGAGTGAACTTCGCTATATGGGTCATACCCTGAGCGACAACCGTCACGGCCTGGTGGTGAGCGCCATGGTGACCAATGCGGACGGACATGCTGAGCGCGAGGCCGCGAAGGTGATGCTCAACGATGCCCGACAGGTGACGGACGACCCGAACACCGAAATCACGGTGGGTGCAGACAAGGGCTACGACGCGCAAGAGTTCATTCAAGCCTGCCTGGAACTGAAGGTGACGCCCCACGTGGCACAGAACACCTCGGGGCGCCGCTCGGCCGTTCCTGATGCCATTGCTTGCAGCGCCGGGTATGCCGTTTCGCAGCAAAAGCGCAAGCTGATCGAACAAGGCTTCGGATGGGTCAAGACTGTCGGGCGCATGCGCCAGGTGATGGTGCGTGGACTGAAGCGAGTCGACCAGATGTTCGTGCTGAGCATGGCCGCCTACAACCTCGTGCGCATGCGCTCACTGGGACAAATCCGTCCGCAGTTGCAGTAATCGCGGTAATGAGGCCGGAATCGGGCGCCAAACCGCCGAAAAAATCGATGTAGGGACGTCCCGCTTCCAGATTGTGAAAAATCGCAAGCCTACTGCCTTGCAGGGGGAAGCCTCGCCTCTTGTACGGGGAGTACTTCAGCAACCTGCTAGGGGAATCGCTTGGCTCCGCAAGTTACGGCTGCATCAGGCTGTGTGATTTCGTTTTTGGCCCCTTTGCCGGTATCTGGCCTTATTGGTCTGCACTGTCCAAAGAAGATCATTACTTATGCCGCCCTCCATTTCCCAACGCACCACCGCCGACGACAGGTTAGGCGGCATGCGCCGCCACAGCGAAGGAGCAGTTCATGCTGACACGACTCGATAATGGCGTACTGCAGGCGCTACTCGACAGTGCCGCGCGTGAGTCGGCCGAGCTGGATTTCAAGTCGGATTTCAACGCCGACAACGCAGATCATCGCCGGGGTCTGATTGAAGACGCCTGCGCATTCGCCAATGCGCGAGGTGGATGGCTTCTGCTCGGCGTGGCCGAGGAGGCGGGGAGCGTCTCGGGTCTGCCCGGCCTGGAGGTGGCGGACCCCGATGCACTGCGTCTACGGCTGATCCAGATGGTGGAGACCGGACTAGAGCCACGGCTATCGGGATTGCGCATTGATTGCGTGCCGGTCGCTGACGGACGGCATGTCGTGGGAATTCGTGTGCCGCAGAGCTGGTCCGGGCCTCACCGCACAGTCGGCCAACGCCGGTTCATGGTGCGGGGCGATAGCACTAACAGCGAGTACGACATTCTCGGACTACGCCAGGCTTTCCTGGCGCGGGACCACGCCGCCCAGGTATGGGAGGCCTTTCGCAACGAGCGGATTTCCAGGTACTACGCGAATCGTCTGCCTCTTGTGGTGGCAGCTGAGCCTGCGGCGCTGATCCACCTTTATCCCCTGAGTGCGGTCGGCACGGCGGCTGGCATCGACTTAGCGACCGCGGCAAGGTCGCCCGCATTTTTGCCGGCACGTGGAAACGGCTGGGGCCCACGGCATCACCTTGAGGGCATCGTTCACCGTGGCGAAGAGCATGATGCCGCATCGACACACTATGTCCACATCTTCCGGAACGGGGCGCTAGAGTCGTTCCTAGCGTTGGATCCCCACGTCGGGAATCCCGGGCTCGCGTTGTCCAGGTTGCAGGCTACTGTCGAAACATTGCTTCCCCGCTGGTTGGAGGGCGTGAGCGACCTCGCCGTTGCGGGCCCTTTCCAATTCGCGGTGACGCTGGTGGGCGTGCAGGGCATGCAGCCGCTACGGGATGAACCACCGCGCTATTCGACGTGGGGAAACGCGGCGAGGGAAGATACGCTGCCGCTGCCGGCACGCTATCTTGACCCGAGCGAGATTGATGCAGGGGCGATGGAATTGTTGCTGGAAGAGCTTCGCGTGGTGCTTCATCACGCGTTCGGAAGGGACGGCATCCGCTCGCGGTACTTTTAGCACCTCGGCGCGCGGCGTCGCGACCATCGAGCCGACACAGTGAGGATGTGCCGGCCCTCATTTTTATCGAAGGAGCTTCTATGCCACCCAAGATCCAAGGATTCCACACCGCCCATTCGGACATGGTGACGAACCCTAACGGACGCGCCGATTCCCACCTGGTGACCTGCAGGGTCTGCCGGATGTCGTTTGTCACGAGTGAGGCCAAGGACGTGCGCTCGCACGAGGCCGAGCATGCGGCTTTGGCCCAAGGCAGTATGCCTATGGTCGCACGTGAACTGCTTAAGACAGTGGGCTGGAATCTCGCCTATCAAGATCGCCCACTAGACCTAGCCCGCTACACCGCGGAAGACGGCAAGTTAGCCATCGTCTACGGGTGGTGGATGCGGGCCCTCTACCGCGGGGTGTCTCCCTCCGAATTCGACGCCTATATGGCCGAGCACCTACGCCTTGTGGACTCGATTGTGGCCGGAACCGACAACGAGCTGTCACCCGAGCGCTGTGCGACGAAGCGCTGGGAAAAGTACGCAGGCTGAATAAACAGTTGCCTCTCATGTCCCCGCATGGGGGCCACGTCGCACAGGGGCAAGCCGCAACAGGGCAGAGGTTGCATCAACGGACCCATGGAAAGGCGGCCGCGATGACGCGCAATAGCCAATCGTCGCCGCCCAGCAATACCAGGATGCCGGCCACTGCAAGACAGGGGCCAAAAGGAAGAGGACGGTCGCGGTCGAGAGAGCGCACAAGGCCGGTGCCCAGCGCGCAGACGAGACCAGCGAGCGATGACAGTAGCAGCAGCGCCGGCAGAGCCTGCCACCCGAACCAGCCACCCAGCGCAGCCATCAGCTTGAAGTCGCCGTAACCCATACCCTCCTTGCCCCGCAGCAGCTTGAACAGCCAGTAGACGCCCCACAGCATCAGGTAGCCACCCGCCGCGCCGACAATCGCATCAGTGGCGGGCACGAACAAGCCCCAGACATTGACCAACAGTCCCAGCCAGAGCAACGGCTGCGTGATCTGGTCAGGCAGAAGCAAGGATTCCGCGTCGATGAGCGCCAGTGCGAGCAGCGACCACCCAAGCACCATGCCGGCAGCCGCTTGCCAGGTCGGTCCGAGTTGCCACAGTGCAGCCGCGGCGACCGCGGCACCAGTCACCTCGACGGCCGGATAGCGCCAACCGATTGGCGCTCCGCAGGCCCCGCAGCGCCCGCGCAGCAGCAGGAAGCCAATCACCGGGACATTATGCCGGTGCGCAACCGGCCGCTGGCAATCCGGGCAATGGGAGCGCGGCATAGCCAAGTCGAAGCGATCCCGGTAAGGCAGCGGCTCGTTGCGCAGCGAAGCAACATAGTTGGCCTCCGCTCGCTCCATCATGCGCGGCAGGCGGTGAATTACGACGTTGAGAAAGCTGCCGACCAGCAGGCCGAGCATCACCACGACGCCGAACTGGAACCATAGCGGCTGCACCGCGATAGCGGCCACCTCCCATTGAGCATGCGCCGCGGGCACGTAGAAATATTGGCCTGTCACGTTAGCGGCCACACTGTTCAACCGGGGTTGCCATAGCATCTGCCCCCTACATCTTCATGGCTGGCGCGTTCTTGGCGGCGTCTTTCCAGAAGACGCCGAGCTTGCTTAGCTTCTCCTGTGCAGTCCGGCAGAAATCGCCGAAGTCACCGGGCGAATGCGCCTCAAGGCGGTCCACTTCCGCACGGAGGCGGCCGACGCCCTGTTCGAAATCCCCACGGATACCCTTCATTACGCCGTTGATTGCGCTGGAGGTGTCGTGGCTGATGACACCCGCCGCCTTGGCGGCGTCCTGTGTCTCCTGCAGCGCGCGGAAACTGGCCACGAAGGCCTTCACCAGTGCCTTCACCGAGGCCGAAGCCGCGCGTTCACCCGATACCGAGTCATCCACCACTGCGGCAAAGGTCTGTGTCGTGGCGGCTATCGATTCAACCGCCGTCTGGACGCGCGCCCGTCGAAACGCCGCGATGGCATCCGTTGGGCTTGGCACAAGGCTCGGTAGGGCTGCTGCCCCCTGGCTCTGGTTCATGTGTTCGGCAATCGTCATGTTGCTTACGATCTTGATCTGTGCTGGCTCAAAAACAACATATTCCCTACCGCCGTCGACCACTATCCCGTCGTATCCGAGCTTCATCAGAAGCTGTACAACGCTCTCGCCCGGGTAGGGGTCAACCAGCGCTCCCGCGACCTCGGGTATCGCCACCATCTCGGCCTTTGTGATGGGGCGGCGGATATCCAGGTGGGCGACAATGATGCGGGGCTCTCCTTCGCCCTGCACTCCCCTTGCCACGGCCTCTGCATATTCGCGATCATTCGTGAAATAAAAGCCGTCCCCATAGTCCCCGATACTTGTTTCGGAATCCGCACCGCTGCCAATTGCATCTCTCGAGAACTGTGCAAAGTTGGCTTTCGTACCGTGGTAGACAGACAGAAGCGAACCATCTTGCCCGGCGACCTTGGTATGCGGGAACGCTCCGTCTTCCTGTCGTCTCCTATCTGGCATTCGTGCTCTGTGCTCGCAGAAGCTGTGCCTCGATGGACGGCCGCATCTCGGCCCGCGTCTGGGCCGCAAGAAGTTGGCCAAGTGCAACGCCCACCTTTTCCATCATCCGCAGATTCTGGAGCTGCAGTTCATTCGAATAGGCTTGCATCAAGACCATCTCGCGCTGCAGCTTCTCTGGGCTAGCTTCGGCCGCCATGGCAATCACCCAGTACGGATTACGGAAGCGCCGACCCGACTCGAAGTCCATCATCTCCGCAAGGCTCATCGCGCCATTCTTGGCCTGCTTTGATGCCGTCATGTCGAAATACTTGGCAGCGTGGTCCGCTTTTTTGATCTCCTGAACCAGTTGGTTGCTACCGGGAAAAGGCATGCGAGAGGCAATCAGGTCAAACTGGATCTTCTCTGCTGCGCTCATGTTCGCCTGATACATCTTCTGCAGGGCGATATAGCTCTTGCCCTGTTCCGTGGCCGCCTCGGCCTTGGTTATGTTCTGGGGCGGGTGGGGGTCGAGCGACAGTCTCGCGTACGCGCGTGCGGCCTCCTCCTGCTCGGTCGAGAAAGTAAGCTCAGGGTCCTTGCCTGGCTTGCCCGCGCCGGTGAGGATCGATTCGACGTTTGCGTCGGCATCCGGCATGCTGGAACCACTGCAGCCCGCGTAGCCCAACCGCTGTTCAACTGCGTTGCAATATTTCGCCATATGGATGGCGTGGGATTGCCTGCGCGCTACTTCGGGGGAAGGGAAGGGATCGTTCAACGCTTTGCTGAGCACGGGACTGCTGACTGAGGATCCACCGCCACCGCCGCGCTTGTACCCTGACGACTTGCCGCCTGTAGAAATTGTTGCCTGGCTCGCGTAGTTCCCGCTCGAGTTCGAGCATGGGTCAATGGGTAGCTCCGTCTCCCGCTCGACACGCTCCTTCTCGGTTCGTCGTTGCGTTTCGATCTGCAGCTCGCGCTGCTGATTTGCAGATTGCACAACCGCGTCGGAGACCTTCGAACCAACGTTTGCCAGATTGGTACTGAGCAGGTTGATCGCGGTCGAAATTGTCGTGGTTGAAGCAGCAACGGCGGCCGTGATTGTGGCATTCGCAGTTTGGACTGCGGCAACAACACATCCGTCGCAGACGGCGAAGGCGGACTGCGATGCCGTCGTCGCCATGACCGCGCTCAGGGCTAGGAGTTTTCGCTTCACTGGAAGAACCTCCTTAGAGAATCCACGAGGCCGCCGCCACCATTAGATGCTGCGTTGCCTTGACCCGCGATCCCGTTGATCACACCGGGAAGGCTGTTTCCGAGGCCTCCTGGTAAGGCGTTCGTGGCGCCCTTCACCGCCTCGTTTGTTGCATTTCGAGCAGCTTGCACCGCCGCATCGTAATTCTGCTGCGCCTTCTTGCTTAACTCCTCGCAGGTCGACTTTCGCAGCACCTTGAACGCCTCCTGCAGTAGTGCGGTCGACGGCAACTGCGTTGGATAGCTCGGGAAATTCTCGAGGCAGAGTTTCATCAGATCGTTAGCCTTCTGAAGCACCTCCAGCTGCGAGTCGATGTTCTTCATGCGCCGGTCACGCTCCTCCTGCCGCTTCTGTTCCATCGCCGCTGACATGTCACAGGCCTGTGCGGCCGCGTTTGCGTACGGGCTTACGCTCGCGGCAAGCAGGGCTACCGTCACGCAGCGAGCGCGTAGTGTCACCTTCATTCGTGCCCTCTCTTGACCCTAGATTGCAATCGGCCGCCAGCTCGCCCGACCACGCTGCTCAGGAGGCAGCCAGGCATACTCGAACATCGGATACAACTCGACGGTCTTTCCTCGCTCAGGTGAGAACATCAACTCGGCGGCGCGAGATAGGAGAAGGATTACCGGCTGCGTGCCTTCGTCCTCCAGTTCCACACGCCTGCCAAGGATGCTTTGCTCGGACGCGGTGAATCGGGCACGTAGTGGTGCACCGAAGATGCGCTCGCTCAACTGGCTGGCGAGGTCCACGACCATCGGCAGGAAGCCACCATGGTGAAAGACTTCATCGTGGCCGAACTCTTGTCCGTTAAGGACAAATGAGCAACCCAGTGCCCGCTCGTAATAGACGGCGAGCGCTCGCGGGTGCTCCACTGGAATCCGAAAAGTTTCCATATATTTCCGTATAGCCGCCACGATACGTATTCTACCGTCAACGAGACGAATGGCGTACTGCGACATGAGAAACGGCAAGCACCGTGCCGTCACGGTGCTCCAACTCACGCTGCCCCAGCTCTTCTCTCCTGGACAGTTGACGCAGCTTCTCCATCAGTCCTTTGGGATCCGCAAGCAGCGCACCCGCAACGACCAGTGGGTCGATGCCCAAGGCATCGCAGCAAAAGGGGAATGGAATGGTTGCGGCGTCGCCGCAGCTGGCCGAGATCCAGCGTTTTGCAGACTTGTGATTCAGCCTGGCTTCTCGAGCGCCGCGCGTTAGATCTTGGTGCCCCGGCAATGGCCGCGCTAGATCCGCGGCGGCCAATTCGAGCATTTCGATGGCCAGATGCTTGAAGATGGATCCACCGGCAACCCGCCTCTCGTCCGTCTCAAGGGCAATTCGCGGCATTGCCTTTACCCTCACGAAGCTTGCGAAGGACGCGGTCGTGCATCTCGGCCGCCCGGCCGCCGTCCACCAGCGGAGGTGGCGACGTCGACGACATGTACCGCGCTTTGAAGTAGTCCCATTCTTCCGGGGACAGTCTTTCCTGTGCCGCGCTTAGAAAGCGGATCAGCATCGTCATATCGGTCCTAAGCAGCCTTCGGCCGCGGTGTTCGAGCGCTCGACTGGACCATCTCGAACTTCGTTCGCGCGATGTCGAGATAGTCCTTCATTGCGGTGTTGATCGTTGCTCGATCCCGACCGAGGGGATACGCGGAGTGTGGCCGCGTCTCGTGAGCTGATTCCTCGGTACCATGGACAAGATAGTCCTCCCTCCAGCCGTTTTCCTCGATCTGGTCTTGGACGAAGCTCTCAAATGCCCGAGCCGTCAGCTCTCGCATCTGGGACCAATACGGCTGCGCCTTCTTCTTGTCGAAATTCTGTGCACTGACGGCATACTGTGTATAGGTCCGCTTCTTCGCATGGTCGCTCTCGCGGCGCAGCGTATCGTCAGCGAGAAGCGCGTAGGCCTGAATATAGCCACGGATATGCCTGCCCAGCACCATCAAGCGAACGTCATGATCCGCTTTGGCCTTTCCATCCATCACCACCGGAAGGTCTCGCAATGCTTCCTGCAGCGGATGCTTCGCCCAACTGCACTGTCTCGCCTCCGGGTCCGTAGCTTCAAGGCGCAACTGGTCGAGATACTTTCGACAAGTGTGCTTGGCAATCTCCGCTGAAGCATTCGGTTGTGCGGCAAGAAGGATGTTCTCCAACGAGATTAGCAATGCGCGCTCTTCTCTCGCCACGTCTTCTTGCACTGCGCGCAGGACTTCTTCGTCCGACCAGGGGCGCGTACTTATCGAATCGACCAGCTTCAACAGTGGCCCCATCTCCTCCATCTCCGCGGGAAGCTTGTTCCAGTTCGCGTAGATAGCCGTCTTGAAATCTCCGCGCCGCCGGCCGCGTTGCACCGCAAGGAACAGCTCCGATGCGAAGTACGTGTCGCCAAGCTGGGCGTTTGCTCCGCGCTTCTCGGCGGCCTCCTTCTTAAGCTTATCGCCGACATAATCGTCGAACGCGTGCCACCATTCGTGAGCGAGAGATCCGGCCCCGCGTAGACGCGTGAGGTTGATCACCTTTCGTGCGCATTCGTAGTGTGCGAGGGCTCGTCCGACGCCGCGCGATCCGAATGCAAGGGCCAAGGTGCCTTCGAGGCTTAGGGCCTTCTTGTCGACTTCGAGCACCCGTGCGAGCGTGCACAAGGCATCGTAGGCGCGATTCAAAACGTCCTGCCGCTCGGTATCCGGCAGCCAGTTTCCGAACTCGCACGCGCGGAAGCCGAAGTCATTTAGCAGGTCCTCAGGCAAAACGTTCCGGCCATAGCGCTCATCCGGAAGACCCTCTCGGATGACGTTGGCGAGGTGCGGACGCGCCAGTGCTTGCTTGTCTGCATCCCCGCTTTCTCGGTTCTCCATTGTCTGCCTACGCTTCTGCGCGGTTTGCTGCCTCTGAGCCTCCAGAAAATCGTAGAACGCGTCCGAGTCCATGTCACGGGGACGTTGCCACTCATCTCCAATCTTGAACTGCTTGGAGTGGTACGGATAGGTGGCCAGCCTGTACCCTTCGTCAGCATCGAACAGAAACCGGTTGACGAACCTAAAGCCACTGCGCGAAGCCGCGTACAGCATGTCGGAATACTCGTTCGACAACGAGCGTGAGGTCCCATAGGGCCGCTCTTCTCGCACGAGAACACCGGCACTGACCAGGCCATCCTCGAAGGCAGAAAGATCGGCCTTCGTTTTGATCCTGCCCGCTAGATCCTGGAGCTTCCGCGCCATGTCGACATAGACTTCCACATGGCTAATGTGCTTGGGAGCAGCAGGAAACTCCCTGCGCATGGACTGCACGAATAGCGCGACTCTCGCGTCGACGCCCCGCTCACGATAATCTGCGAGAGACCGCGACGGCCAGACGTTGTCCTTCGTGACCAGTTCCATCTTCTCCCGGTCGTTCATGTCCGCCAAATCTTCCACGCGAAGGGCCAAGTTGTAGAAATCCTTGCGGGCTCCTCCGATCTTCTCACCGGCATCATCGATGCGATCCCGCGCGGCCTCTGGATTCTTCGCTGCACGGCGGCGGCGCACCGGTTCCTGTGCGTTCAGCACGCTGCCGGCATCCGCCTTTTCGCTCGCAATCTCGGCGTGGGCGTCTTTCCATAGGCCGGGAAGTGGGAACTGGTGACCCATCGGGCCATCCACCATCAGGTGGTTTCGCTTAACGCGGAGCCCCGCACCCGCCCATGTTTGGAACGTGTGGCCTTTCTGGATCCCAGGCATCACCAGATTAGGGCCGGTGATCCCATCTTGACGGATTAGCGAGGCGACGTAGGCCACTGCCGCAGCCCGTGCTTCTCCTTCGGTCAGCCGGTGACCACCGATATCCGCCTCCGCCTGCGGTTCGATGCCAGCGTAGGCCAGCAAGCGCTCACGCTCGCCGGCTTGCAGACGGGTATCGGCTCGGATGAAGTCGAACAGCCCCTCCGTATCCAGGCCTCCTTGTTCGCGGAAGGCATCGAGGTCGCTACGGTAGGTCTCATACTGGTCGGACCCGCGGAATCGCATTTCAACGATCCAGCCGTCGCCGGACTGCAAAGCACGATAGTGGTGGTGCAGGTCAGCACCGCTGAACGCGGCAGCCAAGATGGTGGCCATTGACTGTGTAGCGACGGCCGACCCCGGTATGACTACCCAATGGCCGCAACGATAGTGCTCATTGGCTTCGTGGGCTGCCAATCCCTCGGGTCGGGAGTCACCCGTTTCCACTCTCCCATTGAGAGCGCTCACCAAGCTGGCAAACTGTGCCGGATGCTCTTGCCAGATCCTGACCAACTCGGCGTAGTCATCCACGCTAACCTTGTCGATAGGGAACAGCGACACAGCGGCTTCCAGGACGAGTCTGGCGCGATGCCCTATGCCCGTGTGATCGGGGCCAGTTCCGCGCAGATCCGACGTTGCGTTCGCCTGCCATTCCGGATCCGCCGCCAGCTTCACCTTGATCGCGGCGAACATCTCGATCCAACGGGCGATTCGCTCGGCGTCACGGTCCGGTTGTCCGGGCGTTGACGAAGCAGGCGGCGAACCCGTCCGGGTCGCGGTGCGCTCCTCCTCTTTATTGGCAATCGCGATCTTGTGCTGGGCGAAAAGATAGTTGCCCAGCTGCTTGACCCGGGCGGGGGACAATCCGCTGACGGTACTGTAGTGCTCAGGCTGAGCGAGCCACGCAGCCGCTGCAGCCTTTGCCAGCTCAGGATTCTCCCGGGCATACCGAGACAGGAAGAAATCAGCATTTGCGACCGCGTCACTGAGGCCCCGGAATCCGGCGTGCTGGCCTCGGCGAATACTGGCGACTTCGAGAAGCACGTCGACACGCTGGCGCTCCGCCTGGGCGTTGCCCTCCAACGCCGCCAGGAGGGCGCGACGTGTGATCCTTCCATCGAGAGTGCAAACGTGCTTGCCTCGGAACAGCACTTTCCTGAACCGTCCGTCCTCCTCTATCGAGAAGCCGGCATCCGGCAATGAAGACGCGCCTTTAGCCGCGACCAGGGCAGCATCGAAGTCATCCACCGTCGTGGCAGCCGAGTGGAGCGCTTCGGCTTCCCGCTCCTTGGCGCGCCGAACCTGCTCAATATCTGCCTGGATTGCTGCCTGGCTAAGCACCCGCTCGATGCGTTCGGCCCTGCCTTCTGCTGGAGCATCCTTCGTGAGAATCTTGCTGCGAAGGATATTTGCGTCAGCCGACACCTCTATATCTGCGTCCAGGCCGGCGTCAACGATTTGCTGCAGTCGCGGAGCAAGGCGGCTGTCCGCCAGCGCGCCGAGAATGTGGACTGCCTTGGGCTTGCTCTCGCGCAGGAATGTAATGAACTCCTCCGGCGTGATCGCCGCAGCGTTCGACGGAATCCCAACGACAAATCGGTCACTACCGAGGACCTCTACCACTTTCGCATATGCCTCGGAAAGCGACAGATCACCGCGCTGCAGCGGCACCACGGGCCGCGAAACCCGAAACTCCGTTTCCACCTTGATCCAGTCCCGGTACTGCCGAACAAGATCGATAGAGGCGGCTTGGTCGCCCACGACATCGGGCATTACCAACATAGGGGGTGTCACCCGTTCCTCAGCGGGGTTGGCTTCGGCAATGTACTGTTGCAGCTGCCCGTACTTCCTGAGCACCGCATCGAAGTTCATCGGTTGCGTATCCCCGTTCTTGAGCCCCCGCTTGAACAGACCAAACGCTCCAGAGTCAACGAAGACTCGGGCCCGCATGTTTACGATCCGGTCCGCCAGTTCTCGCAGGGCGGCATCCGACAGCTCCCCTATGTCGACGCCGATCCCGTGCTCAGCCCGTGCCGCGGGATGGAAGTCCTTGGCTCTCGACATGCCGGAGGCAAAGCGCGTAACCCGCTCCTGCAAAGCCTTGACGCGCCCCTCGGGGCCTCCGTCCACGTCGGCGTGTTCGACCTCAGCTGCGGGTGCCTCCATGGCGCGGCGGACGAAATCGCCCACCTGGCGGGTTGCCTCAGCGGAGTACGGCCCCTCCCATTCCTCCACCCACTCTTCACGTTCCAGCCGGCGGACTTGAATCGTCGAGCCACTCGCGTCCAGTTCGGCGTGGACTTCATGTCCTCCGCCCAGGTCCACCGACCAGCGGCGCGGGTCGAGCCCATCCATTTCGAGACCAAGCGAGCGCATGGCGACCGCGAAGTGATGGACCCGCGCCGTCTTGGAGTCGTCATCGAGGTGATCGACGGAATCAGGCTCTCGCGACCACTGGGACAAGACACTCAGGGCATCTGCCAGTTCATCGTGCTTGCTGTATTCGAAGCTGCCAGCCTTCAGGCGCGACACCGTGAACACACTGGTGGCGCCTGGACCCGCGTGCGCGGATAGCGAAAGACGGTCATTACGGGTTGGATGCGCCCAGTCGCAGCCGACTTGGCCCGAAGGAACCAAGCCGGCAGCATTTGCAGCCTGTTCGGCAGCCGCGATGCGCGCCGTGGACCTTGCGGTTGGATCAATGACGGCCTCGAATTCCGCACGGGACCGCGCTTTGATGGCGTGCTCGGCTTCTTCCGGTGTGTCGTAGGTCCCGCTCGCATATTCACCGCCGAAGAAGCGGACCACCGAATACTTCGTCTTCCCGCTATGCAGCGGGCTATAGACCTGCAATTCAATTCGTGTGTCGTCATTGCCGTCCCCCTTCTCCCACGAGGAACCGTCGCTGTAGGGCGACTGGACCATGCCGTTCGCCTCACCGATGGCCTTAGCCTTCGCGAGCCGGTCCCGGTAGTCCGCGTCCCGAGCGGCATTCCGAACTTCATTCAGCCGCGTACCGACGCGGTGCAGGATCTCCGTAGTTGGATGACGCTCCCGCGCTCCTCGAGGCGGCTGCAGCTGTTCAATGAGCCGCTTAGCGGCAACGAGAACTGACTCTTTCGACTCGGAGGTAATGATGCCGACTTTGCGAGCAAGCGCGTGAACATGGCTTTCCAGCTGTTCATGCTTTTTTGCAGAAGGCGCACGCCGGTTAAGGCTTCGCCAACCCGCCACCCATTGCCCGAGCGTTCCCCAATGGATGTTGGTCCCCGGCGTCGTATTGTTGCGGGATTCATCGCTCCCCGTTGCCCGGAAGGCCCGATCCTCTGCGACCCGGGTAAGGAATTCACCAGCCGTGACGAATCGTGTCTGCTCGTTCAGCTGATCGAGGTTCACCGTAACGAATACGATGAACGGATTCGCGGTGACAACATCATGGTTGATCCACCACGCGTCTTCGCCGTGCATATCAACCAGGACGTCACCCTTCCGCGCAAGCAGCTCGCTCCCGGAATGTTGACGAGCCTCTGCTCCGGCCCTGAGGTGCTCCTCCGCTTCTCGAGCGGCTACCGTCAGTGCAAGGATCTGATCAAGCTCGTCGTTGATCAGACTGCGCAGATAGTTCAGCGAACCTCTCAGGGCAAAAAGTGCCTTACCGTGAAAGGCGATCAGAATGTCGTAGTCAGAGATGGCATCGAGTCCTACCGTCCGCAATTCGTCATAGCGGTCGACCAGGCTCTGTAGCGCGTGGTGCTTCTGCTCCAAACGCTGCCGTAGAGCATCAGCTCTCTCCTGTGCATCTTCCGATAACGCAAGCCCTTCCAGCGCCCTCTCGGACGCTTGGTCGGTGTAGCTGCGTTTCGCGGCCAGCAACGCTTCCAGACTCGGAAATTCCGCGAGGATTGACGCGACCTGCTCCGGCGTTGCCTCCGCGCGTGCTCGACGTGCCTGTTCTTCCCGGCCGGGATGGGTATGGGGGTCTGCGGCCTTCGCGACCAGCTCATCGAGCTGGAAGTCAGCGTTCGCCAGGTCCAGATCCTCGTAACCGACCAGGAAAGTCCCGGTGTCGAACTCACGCACGTCACGAGCTGGGTCGAAACCCGGAAACCACTTTCGCAGATCGCTCGTCTTGAACGAGGGGACGCTTCCGAGCCAGACATTGTCCTGCAGCCTCGTGAAACCGAACTGCGAAAGATCACTCCGGATGTAGTTGCGCACTGCCAGGCGATGTCTGCCGTCAGGTGGGCACCCGGTTGCAATGAGCATTTCCGCGCCGTCGTAGCGCGATAGATCGACCCAGCGACGCACAGCCATGACTACCCCCTCATGCCGAGGGGTCGCACGCGCTGAACAGACTTGGTCGCTTCGACGCTCTTGAGAATGGGCTCCAGCTTCGCGGAGATAGATTCGAAGTAGTCCGCTGCCTTCTGCAGGTTGTCACGGCTTGGCGTAATGCCAAGCGCGCCGTAACGGCTCAGCCGGACAAGCGTCTGTCCCGCGTGCTGCAACTTGCGGGTGAGGTCAATGTTTTCGTCCAGGGACATAATGATTGCTTCTTAGGTATTGTGAAACTCGTGCAGCTGTTCTTCGAACGCCGGGTCGACGATGAACGTTTCGTCCTCGGGGTCGAACAGGGTCGAGTCGTCCTCGACCCGCAGTGCGCTCGCGCTCCGGAGGCACGTCCGCAGGAGCCGAATGACGCTGTCTTCTGTGTAAGGCTGCCCTGTCAGCGAATGTGTCCGTGACCCCGCATCAAGGGTGAAACTCGGGTAGATGGTCCCGTGGACACCGAGATAGCAGGCGAACTCGATGACATCGCCGCTGAGACGCAACGTAGC
The DNA here is from genome assembly GCF_001598055.1 of Cupriavidus nantongensis. Taxonomy (NCBI): domain Bacteria; kingdom Pseudomonadati; phylum Pseudomonadota; class Betaproteobacteria; order Burkholderiales; family Burkholderiaceae; genus Cupriavidus; species Cupriavidus nantongensis. The sequence goes on from NZ_CP014844.1 coordinate 2,806,432, forward strand.
GACGTCGCTGTCGTTGTGAGCGCCGACCAGCTCGACAACTCCCATCGCATGGCTAATCAGCAGCAGGAGCGGTGGCGCTCTGTCCCCTGCCAGATCCGCGATCAAAGATAGGTACTTAGTTTTTGCAATAGGTGCGCCAGCGCTCATGTCAGTCGATCCATGAAGTGTGTTTGCAAGCGGGGTAAGCGGAGCAGCTCACCAGCCTCTTTCCCGACGCGAGGCGGCGGCCAGTCATCGTCCCCTCTCGACACTTAGGGCATGGCTGACCATGGCCTGGCAACGTATGATCGATTTCGGAGCGGGGTTTTGCGTCTACCTCCTGTTGTGCACCCATTTTGGAGAGGTCGAACTTGACTGACTTCATTCCCTCAACCAGGGCGCAACACATCTTGCGGATCATGTCGTCAAAGCTGGCAGGAGGCATCTTTCCCTCGGCGATCAGCCCTAGCGCCATCTCCCATTTCGCGGTGGTTACGGGATCCCTGAGTTCCGGTGGAAGCTTCTCGATCAACTCGATCCCAGCCTCTGTCGGATGCAGTTCCCCCTTCACGGCCTTGAGGTATCCGCGCGCCTTCAAGGTTTCAATGATCGCGTCGCGAGTCCGATCGGTACCTATCCCTTTCGTGTCCCGCAGAATGCGGCGATCCGCCTCGTTCGTAACGAAGCGGTGAATGTTGGTCATAGCCGTGATCAACGTTCCATCGCTGTATCGCCGCGGAGGTGTGGTCTCGGCCGCCCGAAGACGGGCGCGGCCCCCTACAAGCCGCTGCCCAACCGAATACGTCATGAGATTGCCGAGTTAGTCACCGAAGCGCTGAGGTTGGTCTGCGCTGGACTCCCGCTTTGGTCGGGGCCGCCGCGCTTCCCGAAAGCCGAGTTGCCGGTGCAGGTCTGAATCGCACTCGTCGGTGACGTACACCGCCACCGGCTCCGCGTCGTCGATGCGCTGCTCATCATCGTCGAGCGGGTTAAACAGAATGGTGTCGAAATAGACGTCACCGCCGTCCGCACGTTGGTTCACAACGCTTCCAAGGGCTACCGTCCGGCGGCCCATCTCGCCCGAAGTTGGGTCGATGTAGCTGGCAGTCAGAGAGATTACGACTCCCTCTCCATCACGCCGAGGGTTGATGAAGCCGAACACATGCTGACGCCCCTGCCCGACCAGATCGATATAACCGGAGAAGGCAGCCCGGCTGTTCGGATTGGTATTCTTGTAGAACGCCGCCTTTTCGAACCACTTTTCACCAATCTTGCGTACACAACGCAAGATCGGCTGCGGGCCTTGGTCGTACGACATCGCGATTCTCCGAAGTAAGTTTGGAAGAGCAGAGCCAAGTACACGTAGCCATGCCGTTCGTATCATCATAACGATACATAATACCAACAAAATATAGCCGTTTGGGCTTGCACTGTCTAGCGATCCTTGTTCGATAACCGGCTTGGCGGTTTATTGCATTTTCTCGCGGCCGTGGTGTTCCAACGACGTTGCAAGCGCCTCACAAGGATGCGCAGAGCAACCAAGACCACGCAGGAGGTGAGCCCAACCAAGATGGCCAGCCGGTTTCTCGCTTCGCTAGAGAGAGATTCGTCGGATGTGGCTGTGCGCGTGGTTTCGTCAAGGACCTCGGCGCGCATCCGCCGCAAGGCGGCCTTCGTGGGATGTGGCTGAAGAACTAGATTGCGCTGCAAGGCTGCGGCCGCAGCCGGGAGATGGTGCAGACTCGCCATGGCGCCTACGATGTCGTCCTGAGTGGCAGGAAGCTGATCGCGGATCGACATCGTTAGGGTCAATATAACAAGCGCACATAGGGCGAGGGTCTTTGCCTTCTCGAGCATTCTGATGTTACGGTCCTTTCCGGTTGAATGACAGGCTGCCAAGGCACGCTGCGGGGCTCTGGGCGCCAAGGCGGAGAGCCCCGGCCCGTGGTGCTCTCTGCGTTCGTGCCGAGGAATAAAAAAAGGCCCGCCGGGACGGCGGGCCAAGGGTCAATGCCAACGTCCCCGAGGGGTCTCCGCTAGCGCCCGCAATTATGGCGCAAAGCCCGCTGTATCGCGACAATCAACTGCCCGGTTCATGGCTCGTGACGCGCGGCGCGCAACCGGTTCATGGCCTATGCCGTGTCCATTGCGTGAAGTTGGACTTGTATGAACTTCGAAGCAATCGAGCCTACTGTGTCCCGGTACACCGCCATGGTCTTCCATGGCTTAATGAATTTCAGAACACTCTCTTCGATGTTGAGCTTCTTGCAGGACGCGCTCCAGTAGTAGCTATCGATGCCGAGAAGGATCTTTGTCCCGACCGTGGTGATGACAGCCTCGGGGAAATGAGACGGCGCTTGCGAGACCACCCACAGGGCCATGCCAAACTTCCGCAGTTCGAGGCAGATCTTCACGTAGATGCTGTCTGGATCATCATCGAAGAGGTTGTGCGCTTCGTCCGCGCCGAGGATCTCCCTTACCTGGGGCACCGCTCCGAGCAGCTTCCTGCGTCGCGCGATGTACTGGGCGCGGACCATGCAGAACAGCGTCTTCTCTTCTTCTGACAGGCTGGTCAGGTCATAGGACCAGACCTTCGCAGCAGGGTCGAAAGGCGGCGGATTCGCATTGAAGATGCCCCGTGCTTCGAAGTTCTTCAACCGGTCAATGACGCCCTTCAGCGTTTCCTTGCTGTCGTACTTGATTAAGTTGTCGAACTCCAGACCGTTCTCGATGGAGGCAATGTACTCGTCCACCTTCTCCCTGAAGAGGGCCACTGCGGCGTCAAACTCCTTCTGGGCCTTCTCCTTTTCTTCTACGGAGAATGCCTTTTCCTGCTTAACCTGTGCGCGGTACTTGCGTGCCGCTGCACTGTTCATCGCCTCCAGCGCGCCCACAGCACGGAAGCCGGACTCGCTGCCGTTCAGCCCACCATACATCGCCTTCAGGCGCCGCTCGGCGAAGCCGATGGCGTCTCGCAGAGTCGGATAGTAGAGGTTCAATTCGCTCCATCGTCGCTGCTCCCAGATCTCGTCGCGCAGCGCTTCGGTCATCTCCTTGCGCACCCAAGTTTCGGGCTGTCGCTCATGGATCCCATAGAACGCGTAGAGGTCTGTCAGAAGGTTTCGCAGCGTCGCCTCCTGTCGGTCCATCAACTTTCGGGATGTCCGGTTGATCGTGGAGATCAGGAAATTGATCTGGCGGTTCACGCCCCCCGTCCGTGGGTCAGTATCGAGGACCAACGGGTTGTATCCGTATCTCGTCTCGCCGTCGAATCTAACGCGCGACTCGCCTTCGATAACCAGGTCGCCGTGGACGTCAAGGTTGTGGTACCGCTCGAATTCATCACCTGCCGTTGCAACCGCCTCGGCAATCATTTGCTTCAATCGAGTGCTCTTGCCGGTGCCAGACTTACCGCAAACGAGTATGTGCGGGTTGATGATGGAAGACGGGTCCCAATAGACGGGCACGTCTTGGGACTGGTGTTTTCGCTTGTAGTCGTCGTAGCCTAGAAAGACTCTCATGATTCGATATCGATGGTGCTTTGCTGATCCGACGTCTGGTTACCGGCGCTGTGCGCGCCCTGAGCGTCTCAGTTGAAACAGGGAGGCCGCCGCCGCGCTAAACAGCACTATCAAGGCGGCAACGAGGACGGCGAGCACTGTTAGAGCAGCTTCAACGCCCAATACAGGTGCGAAGCCATGGGCAAGCTCTTCCGCCGCCAGACACATCCAGAGTGGATGCGCTATCCCGACTGCGAACGACGCGGCAAGCCACAAGCAGACCGCCAGCGCGGCCGCGCGAATGCTCATGCCGTTCGCACCGCCGGCCGAATCGTGCTTACGTTTGTTCCCTCAGCACCTTCGTCCCGCGTCACCTCAACGCGAGCATTCGCACCGAGATCGATGCCGAGTTCCTTTGCCGGGTCCGGTTCGGCAGGATGCTCCGCCACGACGTTCGGAATCACCATGGTCAACGTGCCGTCAACCCGTGCCCCCTCGGCCATAGCGAGCGTGCTGTACCGAATGTCGCCCCGTACGCTGGCCCCTTCGGTGAGGATCACTCGCTCTGCTTCGATGTCACCTTCCACCTGGCAGCCGATGATGGCGGCCTTTCCGCTGATATTTCCGTGCACGCTCGACGTGTGGGTCAGGATGACCTGATGGTCGCCCCTCACCGTAATGTTGCCGCGGACGGGCCCCTGGAACACGACGTTCTCGCCAATCTCGATCTCGCCAACAACCGTCATGGAGGGGGGGATCAGCGTATGGACTACCTCGGTTCCGTTCACGCCGGGAACCTTCACCTTGGTAGGAATGGCTGGAATGAGGGACTTGCCGGCCTCAGATTGAGGTGCATGCGGCGCCGGAGTCAACGCAGTGCGTACTTGAGATGACTCTGCATCCTGGACCGACTTCATCGGCAAAGCTATGGGCCTTTTCCGTACGAAGCCGGCAGATATGAGAATGCGCGTGAGGAGTGGGGGATTGCTTTGCATACTCATCTCAGTTCGGCACGTTGACGATGCGCTTGTCCGTAACGACCGTGCGCGTTTGAGGATCCACAGCGACGAGTAGTTCGCCGCTAGGAAGGTGCGCGCCGACCGTGTGCCGCGTGCCCGCGATCACGACAGACCCGCTGTCGAATGAGCTGATCCCGCTCTTTTCGGCTGTCATGAACTCGACCGGCAGGGCGCTCACGTCGACCTTGCTGACTTTCGCCTCTGCTACCGTCTTGCGGGCCGTCTGAGCGGATACAGCGGCCTCCTCCTTCGCCCTCGGGCTCGTCGCCTTCGGGAGGGACTCCAGCTGGGTTTCAAGCCTGTTTAGAGCGCGCTCCGCCTCGGAGAGGCGCGCACTCTGCGCTTCCGTCGTAGCCCGCAACGCAGCCAGCAGCACGGCCGTAGGTTCCTTCCCGGTGCTGTGTACCGGCGACGCAGGGGCCTCCTTGCTTTGCAGCCCGACTATTGAGGGAGGCGGCGCAGCCGCCTCCCTTGGGACGGCGGCGCTGGCTTCGGTAGACCCCCATCCATTCGATTCGGTGTACAGGTAACCCGCTATGCCAATTGCGAACAGGAGCGCAACCAGGAGCGCCTTACCTGACGCGGTAATCTCATAGCCGCCTGACTTGCCCGCATGCCCCGTCGTCATTGCCTTCAGTGTGCCCTCGCCTTGCATCTCGCCCTCATTTCTGTATTGCGTATCGCATACACGATACATACTATACATGCTCGCAACATTTTGCATAGGAGTCAAGAAATGCAAGTCTGTGCGCGGCGGATCGGCGACACTCGCGATCCGCCCGCAAGAAGCCGTCTACAGCACGATCTCGATGTCCGGGTGCAAACGCGCCCTCGCGGAGGCAATCCTTTTGTAGTCGCTTGGAAAGGAGGTTGCGGTAAGAGGCAACGTGTGAAACTGCGTCATGACAGGATGGGTGACGACTTTCACATGAGAAAAGGCCGGCAAGCGCAATAGGCGCGGCAATAGATCGGGACGTCGGGCGATCAGCTCCGCTTCTTTAGGATTGCGGGGATCCATCCCTCGCTTACCATCCTCAGTCAGCCACTCATGCCAGTGTTCACCTATGATCTGAATCAACTCCCGGCTGGTCCTATTGAGGTTGAGCAGGTCGACATTCTCTAATTGATCCGTGCCAAGTATCTTTGGATACAACGGCTTGGCGACCTCGACCGTAAGGTCGACCACGATCATTTCCCTCTTCTTCGCATCCGCATACTTGCGCGCATGCATCATGCCCACCAGACTCGATTGGCCCGACAGCCCGGTAATAAATCCTGGTATGCGGTGAAGTATCGGCATCGAGCAATCCCGGATTGGAATCTGGTCCGGGATCTCCGATTTCTTGAAGAATAGAACGACAGCAACGTCGACGCTCGCCCCTTTTTTTGTCATGTTGGCTCTCTGCTCCCCAGGTTATTCCTTGCGCCAGGTAGCCCGTTCGAACAGGTCTTTAATTCCTAGGCGTTCAGCAATCTTGATGGCGTATGTCCGCAGCAAAGCCCGCTTCTTCGGTCCGGGCAGGTGAATTCGGCTATACGCCTCCATCAGTCGCTCGACTGGCTTGCTGTAGTTCCCCTCTCCAGCGAGCCAGCGGTAGACAGCTGCAGGCTCGCGCCCCACGAGCACTGCAAACTCCTTCTTGTGCGAAGGGTTTTCCGGATCGAAACCCAGTTCGATCATAAATTGCTGAATATCGAGCTGCCGGACGCTCGGCATTGATTCTGGATAGGCCTCGTATATCTCAAGCAGCTGACAGACCGCCTTGTCTTCGATTGGATCTTGCGGCCTAGATCGCATTTCAGTGAACTTAGCGCGTTGCAGCCCCAGTTGCTCGCACGCCGCGCTCACAGTTAGGCCATTTTTTATGCGCCACTTCTCGACCTCAAGATTCTTGATTGGTTCGGCCAAGTTTCGGTCTGTCTTTTTCATAAGTTAGGTTGTTGGTCGACTCCCTTTCCCAAAACCGGAAAGGTCATCCGCCTGCATTTCAATTTCAAACAGGTCGTCGTCACCCACCAAGGCAACGTGTTGGGCAGCAGATTGCTCGATTCCTGCTTTCTCGGCCGGAGGCAAATGGCCGGCCGCCTCCAGTTTGCTCAATACATCCTGCACCGCCGCTGGCGGCTCAGAGACTGCCCGCAAGTTGCGGAGCGGCTTCAACTCCACCACATTGTTCGGCAGTTCCTCGTTAGCTTGATGCCGGAGGGCAAGGGCATTCTTGATTGCGTCCCGCCCTACCCCATACTTATCGAGTAGCCCCGCCAACGCCGCCTCACTGTAGCCGGCCTCCAATGCCGTCGCGCAGATTTGCTCTCGCGCCCGACGTTGTGCCGCCAGTGCGGAGTGAAGCCGGTCCAACTCAGCAATGTAGGGCGTCATTTCGCCTTGTGGATCGAATTCACGCGCCAGCGCGCCGCCGCCGCGGCGAACGTCATTGGCAAACACCGATAGGGCGTCTTCCGCGCTGATGTCCAGCCGTGCCGCGGCCGGCGAGATATGGACCAGAACCCGGCATTCGAGATCCGAGACCACACCCTTCATCTGTCTATCCAAGTCGCAGTTCGACTGGAGTAGCACCCGCAGAGCAATCTTTGGGTCAGCAAGTTCCGGCGTACTCAGTGCAGCCTGCAGAGAAGCAGATAAATTCTGCCCCGTTGCGGACTCGACCAAGCCGGTTACCATGGCATTGACACGTTCGAGGATTTCCTGAGGCCCCTTCACATGGAAGCCTTCAGGCGATTCTGTTGCCGTCATGGCCGGGCCGCCATCGTAGCCCGCGCCGGTCGGAGGAGCGGCCGGCCCTTCGCCAGTTGCGCTGCCCGGTACCTCTGGTCTGCCAGTAAAGAAACTGACGATACGGCGCAACAACACTCGAATGGCCTCGATCAGATGGCGCAAACTGATACCCTCCGCCGCCTGCCCTTGTATAGGGGACCGTTTCACCCGGCTTGCCAGCGCGGCTTTGTCGAGCCAAAGCTCACCGCTACCAGCGGTGGCCAGATCTTTCTCTGCGGGGCTTCCAAAGTAACTTTCCGACATTACGCCCGGGGGCATAGAGTGCTCCAGCGCGATTCTGTATCGCTTCAATTATACGGGGTTGCAAACAGGGAAGACCAAAATTGGCTTCATCCAAAATGGTGAGGAAAAGTTAGTATGTGGCGTCTGCGTCACTATTTGCCCCTCCAAGCTCTGACTTTCTCATCGACGTCGTTATGCACGAAGTCCCTTTGGTTGTAGAAACCCACCCCTCCTTGGCGCGCCAAATAGGCCAGGCGACCGAGATACTCTGCAGAGATCTCGCGAGTGCTGAAGTCCACCGCCCGGAACACACCCATCTGATTTGGCAAGTGCCGCGAATTCTGGACTCCGCCTTCACGGCTATTTGTTGAAGCCACACGGCAACCGGAGTGGATGACAAACGGAATCGTGTAGCCGTAGGCCGACAGCCACGCTTGCTCCCACGCAAGCAGCCGGAGCAGCGCAGGGTGCGGACTACCGGTGAAGCCGGCTTGGACGTCCCGAAGCAGGTACGCCGCAGCCCGGTATCCCTCGGGAGTGGCAAAGTCGATGCGCGCATGGTCCTTGCCGCGGCGCAGCCACAGGACAGAAGGCATCACCACCTCTTGGGCCAAGGCCTCACGCACCCCGACGCAAGGAGCAATCGTTGCAGCCGCCACGGCCGCGCGGAGGAATTCCCGTCTTAGCATCACCGTGCCTTGCTCGCCGACTTCTCGATATTCGCTTGCATGCTTCCGAAGAGGTGCTCAATGTCGTCGATGGTCATGTCTTCCGCGGGCTGAGTCCACTTCAGCTGCGCTGAGATCTCTCGCTCGGTCGCCTGCACCGCCTCCTGCGGATGTTCGCTGCCGAGCGCCTCCTCCATGCGGACCAGCATCTCGGCGGCCTCTTGCTTAAAGCCGATGACGACTGGATTCGTTTCGACCTGGTGCACTGTCCGACTTGGCGGCTCGGGGTTGACGAGGTCCACCTGGGCTGGGGTCAGATTCTGTCTCCGCTCCATGGGACGATCATCGACCGTGCCACCGTCACCCTGCTGGCTGTTTTGATACTGGGCGAGCCATTCGTGCAGACCGCCGTCTGTGCTGTCGCCGCTTGCTGGGTCGGCCAGATTTTCGTCGCCACTGTTCACCGGGCGCGCCGCTTGCGCATCCGGCAAGGCGTCATAATCTTCTGTCACAACGGCGCTGACAGTCTCCTCCTTGATGCTCGACAGGACCGATGCCGGTCGCTGCGTGGACTCAGCGAATTCCCGCACCAGGTCCGCGAATGCGTTGGGCGCTGCTTTCTCCTGCAGCGGAGGATTGTGGTAGGGGTCGGTCCGGACGGTCGCTTCTTGCGCCGTAGCGGAGGACACGATTGCAGGCGATTCAGCTGCGAAGTCGACACCTTCGTACTGGTCTATCGCACTGACCTCTGGAATGTGCTCTTCCTCGCCTCCGGCGGCGGTCCAGTAGCGGCCTTGCGCATCAGGCTGACGTGCGCGCATCGCTGTCACTGCCGCTTGGTAATAGGCAATGCCGCGATTCACTGCCCCTTCGTTGGGATTCAATTCCTCGATCTTTAGCCAGGTCTCGCGGACCGCCGCGAGGACTGGGTCGTCATTGCCGGGGTACTTCTTGGCCGTTCCCTCTCGGATCTTCTGGATGATATTGGCGATGATCGTGAACCGACGATCCGTTGCCTTGATCGGTGTAACCTTGCCTTTCAGTTCAGCGAACTGTGGACGGTCCACCTGCAGAAAGCGGTTCAGACGGAAAGGCAGCTTGGTCTTCTTGAACGAGTGGAACCACGTAAAACTGCGTGCCCTGGTAACCTGATCTTTGAAGATCAAGATACCTTCCATCTCCTTCAAGGCTTTCAATTCCTGCAACTCGATACGATCTCTTCGCTGGATTGAGCCTGTCAGTGCCTGGTTGAAGTTTGTCGGAAAGAGATTTCCAACACTGCCCTCATAGGAGCCCGTCTCCACAGTGATCGCCTGACCGGCGACCTTCTTGAAGACCTCCAGCGTCTTGTCTGGATCCTCCAGTGCCAACGTGTACTTGATCTTGGTGTTGGCAATCATCGAATCGACTTCTTCTTTGTTCTCCCCCTTCGCCATTGCGGCCACGTCCTGACCCGCGGCAATCATCATGAAGCCGAGGCTTCGCGCTTGCGCGAACATCAGTGCGATGCCCTCTGCAAAGTAGTAGCCCAGTTCGTCCATCGTAATGATGTAAGGAGCTGGCGAGTTCGTTGCCTTGGTGTCGATGATCTCAGCGTAAGTGCCTTCAAGCCTATGGCCGAGGTTCATCGCCATCATGAGGCGAATACTCGCGACGACAAGCTTGCCAAGGTTGGCCGCTTCCTGCGCGGACTTCTCCAACGTCGGGATCATGACCACCAGGATGCGCCGATTCAGCAGCACATCCATCATGTCGACTTCGGAGTATTTGTCCTTGAAGATGTAGCCATACGTGTCCATGAGCATGGAGAGCGTCCGCGCGTACTGGCCCGTCAGGTATCCGTGCTGGTCATAGACGCCCTGATCCCACTTGTCAGGCTTGTCCGCGAGATCCGGGCGAAAGCCTGGCAAACCTGTCTCCAAATAGGCTTTGATGGGAAGGAACGCATATTCAGGAATCTCGCCCTTCTTGCCCTTCAGATATAGCTTCACCAGGTTGGGCAGCGCCAGGTATTCCCGAATTACGCCGATAGACAGCGTAAGGTTCCCGGCGGCACGCTCGTAACAAAGCGTACGCAGTACGGCGTCCATCATGTTCACGGCTTTCTGCTGCCACTGCGCTCCATCCCCGCCGGCCTTCGGTAACAGGGATGACGAAAGCTGCGACAAGAAGTCTGGCGTGCCCTCGTACCACGGATTCATGCTGTTCGAATGCTTCTCCGTGGTCTTCTTGCGCTTGTACGGATCCGCGCCGCCCGTCATGAAGTTGAGGACAAGGTAATCGTCCTCTCGCCCCGTGCGACGGCACATGCTCCACACTGCGGCATGCAGGCTCGAATCGGCCTTCCCGTCCGAGTAGAAGAAGCCCGACCCCCAAGCCAAGGCATTGAAGCAGATCGAGAGCAGCGTGACAGTCTTACCCGACCCCGTTGTCCCCATCAGCAGCATGTGAGTACGCGCGTCCGAGTTCGTGACCCAAAGCTCTTTGAGATGCTCAGCAGGATCAACGGAGCGCTGGTTCCCTAGGTGCAGGATGCCGTCGGCTTCCTTGCGTTTGATGACCTCCCCTGTACCATCCTTGTTCGGCTCCGCCGCTTCAAGCGTAGGATCGATGCCCCCAAGATGCTTCGGCATTCGCATCGGCAATTGGAAGCGCTGCCACGAGTACCAGAGTTGGACGAGCAGCATCACCACGGTGATTGGCAGCCATAGGAACGACAGTGCGACCGAGGCCACGGCGGCCCCTAGCTGGAACTTGGCGTAGTTCCGTGGCTGCTTGAGCCAATCGCCCATCTTTTGGGCGATTGGTCGAGGGTCGAGCGTGATCCCCTGTTGGGATAATTCTCGATTTGGCGACGTCTGGTATGGGTTATTCACGGTCGATCACCGCATCACCGGTACTGCTTCACCAGCTCATTCAGGTCCAGCAACTTGCCATCCGCGTTTACCACGGAAGGCGTCTGCGTGAGGCCCATGGCTTCGAATGCCTGACGATTCTTCTCGAGCCAATCCTTGCCTTTGGTGCACAGCTTGGGAACACGATCTCGGTTCTTGAATAGTTCATCGTTCAGAGTGTTCTCCTTACCGCGTACGTCGACTGCCATCGCTTCTCGCCATGTCTCTGCCTGCTGCTGCCAATCGCCGCGGCACAACGCGTCGACAGCCACTTCATCGGACCCTGGCTTGTACGCGACGGGTAGGACGACAACCGGTTGATGTTGCGCAAGCTCCTGGATCACAGGCTCAGCTGCACGACACGCGGGGCATTTCGGGTCGGAAAAAACGTAGACCGGCGGCGTGCCTTCGGTAAAGAGCGCGGGACTGACGTAGATCTGCCCGTCTGTACCCAAAAGCTCCGTGCGCGCGATCTTCGGTACATGCGTCGCGGATTCCGACGGCAGTCCCGACGGTGCGACCATCTTGTTGGCCTGGGCCAAGATCGCGGCTGCCAATTCCGGCGATTGCGCTTTCGCTGTCGCAAGGGTGGCGATACTGCTGTATAGGCCCAGCACGAGCATAGGGACGCCGACATATAAGCCGAGCGTGCGTAGCCGCGCTTTCCAACGCTCCGCGGACGAGCGACGATGGAATGCGCCGACAATCAGGCCATGCGCCCGCTCGGCGTCTTCGCGCGAATGGAATCGCTCAAGAATGCGAAGCTTCTCGCTGGCATCTTCGGTCACAAAGACGATGGCATACGGCGCCGTAGCCGCATCGTCGTGCGACACTTCGGCCTGTCTGGCCGAGACCACCGAGAACGCATTCAGCGATGCGTCGGGCGCCGTAGTCAACCGGACGCGCGACAACGCTTTCAGGTGGCCGGTACTAGCAAAGAAGGACGAGAGGGAGCCGTCCGGCTCGATTCGCACGCAATCCTTCGCCTTACGCTCAAACGAGATCTTCATGTTCATTCCTTCACGGTCGGTTCAATAGCGAAAATTCTTCTTGCTTACTGGATGGCTCGATTAGGCCCGTATCCTCGAGGTACTTGCGTAGGCCAGCCAGCGCGTTGTCCACGTGTGGTTCCTTCAAAACGCATCCGGCTTCCCACGCCACCTCCTCAGCCTGCATATGATTGAAGACGCCAGCCGACTCCATCATCGGGGCCTTACGCCCGGCCGTATTGAGCGGGTACCACAGTGCGCGGTCGTTCGGTTTGAGCCAGATGAATTCCGAGGATGGGAGAGTGCCAAGTTCCCGCGCTTGAATCAGCATCGCCATTAAGAGCGTGCGTGGGTACCTGTGCTTCTTTATCCAGGTATCCACTTCCTTGGATCGCAGGCAACGCTGAAATGCGGGGGTGGCCACAGAGAAGTCTGGCCGCGAACCTTCATTCGAAGCACTGTAGTTGAGGGCATCCATGAGGTCGCGACACGCATCGATGTCCTTGAAGAAGACCCGCAGCCCGAACACGGCGAACAGTGCCCGTTCAGTAGGCGTCAACTGCCCCAGCTCACGTCGGTCAGCAATGGGCCTGCCGAGCTGTTGCGCCAGGAGATCGCGGGCCCGTTCATCGTCCAGCTTCTCTGAATGGATAAGCCCGTGCTCCGCAACCCATTCTTCCGGATGCACCGACGATGCCCACTCCGGCGGATCTTCCTGGGAGAGATCGCGGTGCAAGATTGGCGCGACCGCGGAGAAGTTGCGGCTCTGTGCTTCCAACAGGCCTTGAATCGTGTAGACGCTTTTTGCCTTTAGGATCGGGTTGCGCAAAGCCTTGAGGGCGAACCAGATGCCCAAGGACACAGGCACAAACGCCCAGAGGTACCCGACTGCCGACCCGGCCACCCAGATCTCTTTGAACGTCACGACACGTGCGTACTTGAAATAGGTGACCAGCTGCCACTGACGATCTCTGGCGAAGTCGAACAGTTTCGCCCAAGGGTAGATCTCGTATCCCTTCCAGATCAGCAGTCGTTGAGCCATGGCCTCATGTCGGAACGTCCACAGAAACCAGAGGAGCGCGACCGCGATCAGAATGCACATGCCGAACAGCGGCGCTGCCGAGCGGTCGTTCTTTACTTGATCTGACATCCGAACCTCCTTGCGGCGTCGGCGACCCGCAAGACATAGCCATAACCAATGACGGGGTCCGGGTTGTGATACCTCGCCACGCCAGTCCAGAAATCACGTGCACGGTTTATCTCGTAGCGCAAGACGTATCCGGCACCGCGGATTGCAAGACACCGATCCTGGACGATCTGCTGCGCCGTGATGCCGAAGTTGCGCTGGAACACCCGGATCCAGAAGTCATTAAGTTGCATGATTCCGTAATCGCGTGATCCGTTTCGATTGGGTCGGGAGACCATGGTTGTGCTTTTCGACCCGGAAGACTCCACCTGGTGGATGCCACGCAGAATGCAGGAAGGCACCTGATATTCGATCTCTGTCGCCGCAAAACACTGCGCGAGTTCTGCATCGTCCGAAGCTGACGCGACGGATCCCATTCCAGCTATCGCTGCGGCACCCAGAAGCTTTCCCAGCCGGACCCTCATTGCGTCTCCTCGATCTCTTCAATGCAAACCAGTAGATGGCGCAGCTTTTCAGTCGAGAACAACAAGGCGTACTCGCCTCCCTTCCGGATACGGTCCAGGCGCCGATTTGCCTCCGGAATGGTCTCGATGTGATGCGGCCACTTGTGCTCGATGGCGATCACAACCGGTATCGCCGCGGTGAAAGGCACTGCAGAGAAAAAGCGGTTTAGCTCGACATGGCACGCTTCCAGGTCATCCCGTGACATCGCTGACACCATCTGCGCCATGCGGTGGGCAGCGGCGGCAATCTGCTGCCTGGGCATGCCTGTGGGCGACGCGTCGATCTGCCTTGCCACCATGCGGCCCACTTCCGACTGGAGCAGTTCGATCAACGCCGCCCGTGGCTCTCCGAGCATTGAGGCCATGTGTTAGGATCTCCTGTGGTTCCGTATCGCTGTAACGATACGCATTGTATCGTCAAAATTTAAGTTGACTGGGAGGAAAAATTGTCTGCACCCACGGAGAAGCCACAAGCGCGCCCCAAGCCGGCTATGCAGGAGGATGACGAAGGCTCCACGCAGGACCTTAGTCATCTGGCGAGTCTTGCAGGACTCGGGCTGATTGGTCACGTTGCAGACTTTGCTGAAACTGCTTCCGAGGAAATTGTTGGCGAACGCCCAGGTGGGTCCGTCCTCGCCACGGACCCGCGAGCAGCGGTCGAGCCTCGCAAGCGCTATACCCCCAGGTGAGCGCTGGTTGGCGTTGGGCCGAGCACCGGCCTACTTGGCGCAGGTGTATCGGCGGCGCGATAGGAACGACGCGAGGAATTTGACATATCACCGCTCCGGCTCTATGGTTACGTGTCATTACAACGATACGGAATTGGTCATGGCTGAATTGGAACTCGTTGCCCCGGCTGCCACGAGGAGACCCAAGGTTGTTGCTGGCGAAAAGGTCATTCACGCATCGACCGTGATCGCCGCTCGCAAGCCCGGTCTTGATGAGGTCGGATTTGGCGCGAAATGTCTCGTCTCGGCTTCCTTGCCATACCGAAATCCGAAGCCAGAGCAGTTGGTCAACGGCGCGTGGCTCAGGCACAACGGCAACTACGCTCTGTGGGTACAAGGCGGTATCAACGGGATTCCATACGGCATTTATCCGCGACTGTTTGTCATGTGGCTGACATCGGAGGCGCTCCGCACGGGCAGCCGGAAGATTCATACCGGTGGAACGTTCGCTGAGTTTTGTCGCAAGCTGAATATTGATCGGAGTCGAGGCAAGCGCGGTGCGGGCAAAGCCCTGATCGAACAAGCAGATCGCTTCCTGCAGAGCCGTGCTGCCTTCGTAACACTTCCCGCGCATCTCGCGACCGGCAAGCGAGCGGACTTTCTTAGCGCGAAGCTAAAGCACACCGACCTACTCAGCTTCGCCGACGGATACTCGCTCTTCTTTGATCCGGATGAGCAAGCGTCTCAGCAAGGTTCCCTCTTTAGCTCAGAAATTACCCTTACGGAGAACTTCTTCGACGAAATTACGGCTCACTGCATTCCAGTGGATCTGCGAGCCGTTACTGCCCTGCAGCGCTCGCCCATGGATCTGGATATCTATCAGTGGCTTGCCTATCGGATGTTCAAGCTGACCAAGCCGGCCTATCCAACCTGGGAGCAGCTGTACCAGCAGTTCGGCTCAAACTACGGGCGGTTGCGTGACTTCCGAAGCGAGTTCATCGAATCACTTAAACGAGTCCACCTCGTCTACCCCGGGCTCCGCGTATCTGAAGCCGAAGGTGGGTCCGGTCTAGTTCTTTATCCATCGCCGACACCAGTCGCGCCAACCTCACTGCCCGCGGCGCGCAACGCCAGTGAAGCTTCGCCCCAACTGCTATTGGTTAGCTAAACGGTGTTTCACGTAAGGCCGCGGCGCCCGATACCGAAAGCCACCAAAGGAGCCGCGCAATCTGTGTTGGGAGCAGATATACCGCAGCTCGAACATCCGGGGTGAAATGGTCGCGCTTCCAGCGGCATGCGAGCCGGCCAGCGGCGAAACTACAGGCGGTGGATGCCACCGAGTCGCGCGAGCCAGCAACGTGGCTAAGCGAATGCCCCCACAACGTTGGGTGTGGAATCGCTTTTCGCAGACCGATAACCAAGCAACAGATTCGTGGGTTTCCCAAGCGTCTCTCGTGCTTTTCTTATGATTGATATCGTTATCGTCGCTGCTGCATTCATTCTCTGTATCTGCTATAAAGTTCGCGAGGTATTAGTCCGGCACGCCACCGTAACGAGGTTGATTGCCGACCTGGAATCGATGCTCGCCCAACGTCGCGCGATGCTTGACCGCCATCGATCCTAAAGACTGGCTGGCGGAACCGTGCTGGGCACGGAGGCCAACGTGAAGATCCGACGCATCCGAAAGGTCGAACAGTTCCGGAACCGAGTCATTACCGACAAGCTTGTCATCGGAAGCGACTGGGTGCCATCGGCCCCAAACATCAACGCGCTTCCCAAGCCACTGCGTGACTTCATTGTCCGGCTCTACGCTTATGATCCCCAGCACTACGTCCAGAAGGTCGCCGTGCTGCAGGAACACATCCGGATGCTCGAGGCGGATAACAAGCGACTCCGCAATGAGCTGGGGTGGTGCCGGAAAGCTCTAGGACAGGCGACGGATGGCGGGTCAGCTCCAGCCAAGGCTATTGGATAGGCAAGCGTCTTACTGGACGGGAACAACGAGCTGGGGCCCTTGATTCCGAACGTTCCCCACTTCCTTCCCTACTTCCCACCATTGGAACGTGTCCGCGGCAAGCATGCCCGTGCGAAGCAGATTCTCTGCGCCCTCGGGTGCCAGGGCAGGATCAAGCCACAACCGTGCATCCTCCCCATCTAAGACGACTGGGCGCCGATCATGGACGTCGACCAGGCCCCCATCAGCATCCGAAGTGATAATCACCATTCCGCCGGCCGGCTGCTCCTCCCAGACGTCCGCTAGGCCGGCAAAGAAGCAGGGGCCCTCACGACGTGAGATGAACTGTGGTCGCTTAACCCCGTCGATAACCGGCCATTCATACCAGCCATCGGCGGGGACGATTACTCGCTTGCGAGCCGCCCAAAGCCCCCGGTAATACCCGCTGGTCGGAACGCTTTCGATGCGGGCATTGATGACAACCCTACGGGTCTTATCGGCGCGAGCCCAGTGCGGCTTGTAGCCCCATGTGATGGCCTCACAGCGGCCTAGGGCTTGGGAATTCAGGCGGTCAAAGGCCCAAACCTCAGTCTGCGGCGCAACGTTGTATCGTGGCCGGAGATCCCCGACGTGCTCGGCGACGCTACTGTCCCAGCCCATCGCTACCGCAAACAGCCGTAAATCGCTAAATTGGGTGATGCGTCCGCACATCCCGTCACCTCGGAAATGAAACATCTCGGCCAGGGTTGCTGGCCCCATGGAAAATGTCGTGCACACGTGCATTGTGCTCAGCAATACATGGCTCGCCGGCAGTCTCGTGCTGCCAGCATGCTCGAATGAAGTTTCTCGACTCTAGGCATCCACCGTCCAGAGACCGTTCGAGCTGATCGCCCCGGACCACCAACCGGCGAAGGCGAAACACTTCCCACGCCAGCGCCATCACCACATGCTTCGATGGTGCCGCGCGGCAGAGCGCACGTAGCTCACGGGCCGTAAGCTTTGGAAGCTCGTATTTGCCGTCTGGGCCGATGGGGTATCTCATGGACTGTATATATATACAGTGCCATCGTCTCGGTCAACCCTATGTCGGTCAGTGCAGGCCAGACCCAGATGCCGTGATCAGGGTACGTGGGACCGCCACCGTCTCGGCCAGTGTCAGCTTCAGCCTTCAGAAGTGGGGTGGCATTGACCGGGAGTACATCGACATGGGCCTCGCAGAACTGAGCGAAACCGCCGAAGTGGAGTTCGCTGCTCTTGTCACCGTCCGCACCGGCGATGGCTTCACGATTGACGACGTCGAGATCCTGCCCACTACTCACGATCTGCAGTTCTATGACATCGAGCCTGACTGGATGAATGATCCGGACGAAGACGCCGACGAACAAGAATGAGGCGACAACTATAGGGTGCACCTTCCGCTACGGTTTCCCTTTGCGGTCTATTCTTGAGCCGCCCTTGTGAACTTACCGAGCCGGTGATAGCCGGGCACTTTGACCTTGCGCCAGTCGTTGGATGCCCCACCGCGGTACGCGCTACCGGCGCGCTTTGCAACGATGCCTTCCATGCCTAGTTGCTTGACGAACTGATACAGTCCCTCCCCTTCGTCAACCGCAGTCACGCAGAGCAGACCAACATCGACCCCGTGCAGCAGCTCCTGGAGGGCGGCCTTCCGCTCTTCGATAGGCCAGTCCCGGATATCTTGGCCTCGTCGAACCAGAAGATCAAAAGCTGCCAAGACAACCGGGCGTGCACCGGGATACCAACGCCTGCGCAACGCCCGCTCATGAAAAGCGTTGAAGTCCGGGCGACCAATGTCATCCAGGATCACGCCTTCGGCGTCCAGTACACAACTCGAAGGTAACGCCGCAAGTGAATCGTGCAGCTCCGGAAACCAGGCGGTCGCGTCGCCACCTTCTCGCAGACGAAGCGCTGGATCGCCAGTCCGTGCGAGAAGCCGATATCCGTCGTACTTGATCTCGTAATGCCAGTCACCGGCCTGCGGCATCATCCCGGGCTTGGCAAGCATCAATGAGTAGCAGCCCAGGTCGAGCGATGCGTCAGCGGGCTGCCCAGGCATGGCATCAGCCCTTCACATTCCGGGGATCATGACCGAAGCTGTTTCGCTCACGGATTTGGCCGTCCCGCCCATGGATGATCAACTCAACCTGGTCTCGCTTCGCGCGCTCGGTACCGGCCGTAATCGCGGCTTCTTGTGTCGCGTGTACATCTCCGCCTTGCGCGCCTTCGATCTCGACGGCCCAGCCGTCCCCCGACGGCACAACGTGGATGTTCCTTGCAGGCATGGTTGCTTCTCGCGGGTGAATAGTGAATCGAGTCTCGCACCAGCGCCACCACATCGCGTATCCGCCGGCGTCCTACACCGATTCATCTAAGAAACGAGGGGTGATTTGGTCGCGCGCCTAATACTGCACTCTACGAGGGGTGATTTGGTCGCGCTCCAACCGCGGGAAGGTGAGATGCTTGTCACAGCGCCAGCTTGGGCGGTGGGCGGGGGTGAAATGGTCGCGCTGCCATGGTGGGGTGTTTTGGTCGCGGTCTCTGCGTCCCAGGAATAAGCCTGTGGATAACTAAAGTTATCCTAGGTGAAATGGTCGCGCTTACCGAGGTGAAATGGTCGCGCCATCTAGGGTGAATTGGTCGCGCTCCGAAGGTGAAGTGGTCGCGCCTGGGGGGTGAATTGGTCGCATCCATTTGCCGCTAAGCCAAGCTGCTGGCGGCTTGGCACGTATACCCTGTAGTACCTGTATTTCTTCCTTTAGGTCTTCCTATATATCCCTGTAGTTAACCGACGCATCGCTGTGGATAACCCATTCGGCTAGGACTTGCCCGAACAACCTATGGACAGCCCGCTTCGCGGGTCCCCGCCTAACCGCTACGCGGTTCCCCGTGGAGAAGCACAGGACAACCCTTCAGGTTGCCCTGCCCTTCCCCACCGGTCGGCGGCTGCCCACAGGTTCCTCGGGCGCGACGACCAAACTTGACATAGGGATCTGACCAACCGCGGCGATCTCCACGAATGTCGGCCCATTGTTTACGTCCTTGGACACAGTCCGTCCCAGCTCGAAAATGGCTTGCATGGTCGTTCGTGTGTCCGATATATTCGGCGTGACAGATACACGGCGGGGTCAAAATGGCGATGGACATGCTTTTCATGGGGCAGGCAAGGGCAAATGCGCGCGTCGCGAATGCGAACGCACAGGCTGCCGATGACTGGGCCGCATACGCCCATCGACTCGAGCAGCTGCTGCTCGAAGCGAATGCGCGCGAAAAGGCCGTTAATGCCGTCAAGGACGCGGCGCTTGCCGAACTGGCACGAGTCGACCCTCGCAACTACCTCTTGGTCCAGAAGAACCGCCAGGCTTTGGGCAACGCGGCCTACTATGAGGCCCTGGAAGAACGCAAGGCATCCTGAACGAAATCGCAGATACGGCCGGATGGCGAGTCTGAGACTCGCCATTTTTATTTTTTGCCGGGACATTCCGCCCAGTGAGAGGGAACCTCGAAGTGGCGATCAATCTCGACGGAGAAAGCGAACTATGACGCAAACACTATGCCCCTACTCAACGGAACCCCTTGACGGTTCAGAGCCCGAGAACGCTGAACACATCTTGCCTTCTGCATTAGGTGCGCCTGAGAACTTCACCGTGCCCGCGAAGGCGGCTAAGAATCTGGAGATGAATAAGCTGATTGACGAACCGGCAATTCATGATCCGGTTCTCAGGCTCCTGGCAGTCGCCCAAGGTGTCAAGTCTCGTTCGGGCTCGGTCAAGGTCGATCTCCAAGGCACGGCCATCGCGCTCGGAGCAGATGTTCGAGTCACGCTGAGCCAGGATGGCGCGACTTTCAAACTGCGCAGCCCTGTGGACCGTGACCCAGAAACGGGCGAGATTCGCGGCATTATGGGCTTTGGAGATGATGCACAGAAACTGGCAGACCAGTTCCAACGCGACAACGCGAAGAAGGGCAAGACGGTCGCGGCGGGCGACGTCATTCCGCACCCCTCCGATGTGCATGTGGAAACGGCGATGGATTACCACGTCGTGCGCAGAGAACTCTTAAAGATCGCCTATCTTATGACTGTCCGCGTATTCGGGGACGACGCGATCGTGTCCGAGTCGGGCCGGTTGTATCGGGCAGCGATAATGACGTCGACGGTTGAGGAATTGAAGGAGGTCGGCATAGGCGGCGCGACGTTTCAAGACTTTCCCCCAGGGCTCCCCCGCCCTCACCAGAAGAATCAGCACGTGCTTACTTGTGTGCGAATTGGCAGGACGATCCTGTCCGGAGTGACGTTGTTCGGAGGGATCAATGGCTTCTTTGTCACGCCGGCGACCGGTTTCAGCGCCGAGGATCAAGTCGGCGAAGTCGTGGTGATCGATGCCTCAACGAGCAAAATGCAGACGTACGAGTATATCAATGTGATTCTGGACATAATGAATACTGGCATGCCGCTTCCTGCGGCACAGCAGTCTCGGGGCCGCGGGGAAATGGCGTAGTCTCGATGCCCGTCCCCCTACTCAACTCCGAATTGCGAGCGCCGCACATACCTATGGGCGTCGCTACCCCAGCCGCACGTTTCATGAAGTCCCCCAGTCAGCGCATACAGGACGGACTCGATACTGCTCCGGCGCTGACTGTTCGATGCCAGATGAAAGGCCCGGTGGCGGGCCTTGCGTTGGATTAGAACGAGGGCGGCCTCGAGGGGTGGTCGCCAGAGGGAGCCTTTGGTGGCTTCGGCCCTGGCGCCGCACGAGGAGCCCGGCCCATTCCCGCCATAGAGTTCCGTGCCGCGTCCTTGCCTGTTGCGACGCCACCGACGAAGACATGCTTGGCGCGATCTTCTGTGTCACGCCCGACCTGCCCGGCCATATGCCCTCCGACCCACGAAAATACCTGATCGGGAACGACATGGATTAAATTGAAGCATCCGTGGATAAGGGTCAGGCACAAGCCTACGTACAAGGCGATAAATCCGATAATACTCACCAGCCCGGTCGTACTATCGAACTGTGCGTTTGCCATGGCAACGCCGAACATCGTGTTTAACAGCGTTCCAAGCACAATGACACCGGCACCGCCAAGCGCAAAGCCGACCATCATCAGCGCGGGTCTGAATAGGACGTTCAGCAGGAAAATGTAGCCGTGCGTCGACCGCTGCCCAACGCCTTCACCATCTCCATCCAGGTGTGTAATGCCCCACAAGGGCGAAGCGATCAGCGCCTCCCCCACCACCGCATACCATGAGGTGACTCCGCCAAACCAGACGATGAACGGCACCATCGGGATATAGATGGACAGCATCGCGCCAAAGAAGAATAGCGAGAGTAGAGCGACAATGATGAAGGGACCCAACGCATCCAGCACCCCCAGCGCGGCCTTCTTCAAGGCCCCAGCGGCTCCGAACGTAACCGCATCGGCCACAGCGGTTGCCGCCTTTCCCAGCGTCGAATCTGCCGCGGCTAGGCCGCCTTTGATGGCCGTGTAGGTTCCAAGGGCGCCCCACCCCCCCATCAGGATGTAGTCGCCGAGATTCTTCATCCCTATCATCGGATTTGTAGTGCCGCCTCCTCCGTTGTTCCCGTTCAAATTGATGGCGGCTTTGACCCACTCTTGCCCGCTGAAGATGCTCGCGACAAAGCCTTTTGCATCCGTCGATTCCGTCTTCAATGCGGCGACTGCATTCGCAGTGCTGGACGCACTTGACCCGTCCTTTGCGCGCTGCTGCTGATAGGCGCTCAGAACCTTGCGGTACAGTTGTGGATATGCCAGATTGTTCGTGTCGGTCCCTGCGATGCCAGCGGCGGTTGCGTTAGCCAACGCCGTTGCCTGGGCGTTTGCCTGCGCAAAGGTCTGATACCAGGCCCCCGTCATGATCCAACCGTCGCGCTTGAGGTTCTGCTCGATTCTGCTGGTCAGCGAGTCGATGGATCCCCGAGATCCTGCTATCGCTTGGCGAATCGTGTTCTCATACGCTTGCGCTGCCGAGGCCAGCGCCGCGCTCACGTCAGGCGGAGCGCTGCCACCGTTCACCGCATTTACGTACTGCTGGGCAAGCGCACTTAGCGTGGACTGCATGGTCGACAGCCCGGCCTCGTGAGCCGATTGCATCGGACCATACAAAGTCGAAGTATCTAGCCCATAGCCGGCAATGCTCTCGGCCCCGCCTGTCATTGAGACTGGCTGGGGAAGCTCAAGCTTCGCCCCACCGCAAGACTGCCCTCGCCCGTTCACAATATTGATGCTCTTACTGGAGACTGACGGCGAGAATCGTTCGGCCGCATCGGCGCTGACTCCGCTTTCAGCTGGCATCTGCGTAATTGCGGTGTTCACCGACTCACCACAGAGGTTCGCCTCGAATAGCGCCTGCGCCAAGGTATTTGCGGCCGGCGCGGCTGGCGTGGCCACCATGGAACCGCCGGACTTGAGCACAGCGATGGTTGCGTCCTGCGTGAGGTTCGCTACACCGACACCCATCATCGTGGCCCATAGCATCACAACTTGCGCGCCGCAGTAGCCGCCGAAGATGGGCACCAGGGAGCAAAAGCCGACAACCATGCGGATCATGAACCAAGGCGACGACTTCTTCTGCCCCAGAAACTCGCCATCCTGGCCGGTGGCGATCATGCTGGACGCGAAATGATAGATCGCCCAAATGACGCCGACCGCAAGGATGCAGGAGGTGATAACCAGAAAGATGCTGGCCAGCATCCCGCCGCCCGCGCCTCCGGAGGCCGAGAGCGGGTTCCGGACAATGCTGCCGAAGACCAGCTCAAGCAGCGCCATGGATTTATCGCCAGTTCGATTTGCCGCATTCTGGATCTCTCCAACCGACGTCTGCGCAAACGCCGCCGAACTGGTCAGAGCAAGAGCAAGCGCGCTGGCCGCGCGGACCAAGGCCACCGCGAAATGGAGCACACCGCGGTCATCTGTATAAACGGCACGATACATAGTCACACGCCTATTCAAAAAGCTGCGGATCGAAGGTCTTTCGTAAGAAGTCACTGGAGCGCACGAAATCGCGGACGCCACGCAGTGGCTCGTCGGGAGACGCCTGCCCCATAGCAATCTGCCACGACCGGTGCGCGTAACGCGTCGCCAGGATAGCGCAGAGAATAGTAAAGAGCGTGCCAGTCAGAGCACCGAAAAGATTGCCAGGCACCATGCTCGCGAGGGCGTACACCAGCGCAAGGACGCCGAACGCGAGTGCGATGCGCTTGTTGGTCAGACAATTGCGTTGGATCTGCTCCAGCGGCGCAGCGTCCGTAGGGCGCGCTGCCATGGCCTCCCGAAAGGTCCGGATCCGCGGGTTCTGACGTTGATGCGCAAGGTCGGCCTGCAGGTCTTGAATCGTTTGCCAACCGCTGCTCACCGTTCGTTTCATCGACGTCAGCGGTGAGAATGGATTCATAACTTTCCCGACTGCCCGCAGGACGCCTCGGTTCTTTTCTTCACTCATGCTGCCATCCTCTCTGCTTGAATCTCGGCTTGATATTTCGCGACCAGTTCGCTGGCCACTATGTCGATGATCCCGTCCGCCTCGCTTTCGCTCAGCTCCTTCTGCCGCTGCTCCATGTAGGCTTCGGCGGTGCCTGCAGGGAACTCCTTAGCGAGGATCTTGCGGGCCGTCGCAGGCTTCATGTGACGATACAACCTTCGGCGAAGGCCCGTATCCTTCGGCGTCGTAGAGAAGGCCCACAACTCGATAGCCCCAGGAGCGTTATGCAAGACCTGCGTAACCACGCCGGACTTGACCTGGTGCCATACCAAGAACTTGCCAGGGCCATGCACATCTCGCTTCAGGCGCTCGATGGCCGAATCGGAAAGGCCGAACAGCTCTTGCGCAGCCCTCTGCGTTTCGCTGGTACCCGCATTCATGATGTAGACCGAGAACGCAGACTCCGTGATGGACTCGCCATCGGAATTGAAGTCGTTCATGAATTGCGATGCCAGGGATACGCGAATCCCCCACTTGCGCCCTTCCCGCCGATCAAGGGACAGCAATTTGCGGAAGGCCTTCTTGCCACCCGTGCGATGCAGTTCATCAACACAAAGCCCCTTCATTTGATCTCGGATCTCCTCGATCCGCTCTTGGTGGTAGCGTTGGTACTGAGCGGGGCAAAGCTTCAGGATCTCTTCTGACAAGTAATACTGCCGAGCCGCGATCTGCCGCGCGAACACGAACATGATCCCGGCACGCCGCTCGCCATCCTCCCCGCCACCCCGCGCCACTTCATCCAAGTCCAGCGCTACCACACGCGAGTTCTCGTTGATTTCAAAACGGCTGTGGCTAGAGATAATCCGAAAGTCCCGCAGTGCGGTCGTCAGTACCTGTGCCATCTTGTCGATCAGTGTGAGACCAGAGGCGGTGCGGGCCTGAGAATCTTCACTCGGCGAGAAGATGGATCTAATCGAAGGACTGCGAACAACGTCAATGAGGTCCGACAAGACTGGCACGGCGAATCGCTGGGCCAATCGCGCCTCGCGCGGCTTGCCGGCATCCATCAGTGCATCGGTGACCTCCCACCAGGTCGTCATGTCGTCTGCCGCGAAGCGGATGTCGGACAGAGCCTGATCGACAGCTTCATCCGTCATGGCATCGTAGCGCTTCATAGATCCGGGCGAGGCGTACAGCTTGTATGCCTCATCGATCATCATAGCGGCCAGCTCGGGCGCGCTTTCGGGAGGGTCCGTGTGACCGGCCGGCGTCGCCAGCATGCTGATCAGCGCAATCTGAAACTCGCGCTCAAACTGCGTCGGGTACCGGCAACCAAGTTGCGTATCGAACGGGTTGATAGCGAACTCATCGGTATTGCGCAGACGAACGTAGATAGCCTCGTGCTTGCGCTCTTCAGGCAGCGCACTCTGCAATAGATCGATGAGACCCGCGGAGCTTGGCCCCACGTCGATGATGGTGATCAGCGGGATGCGCTTCAGCCCGGGGGAGAGAATCGATCCGAGATTCAATGTGTTTAGCCAGACTGACTTACCCGACCCCATGATCGCCCATATCAGGTCGATCCACGCGGTCTGCTTCGACGACGTCGGCTGGTAGGGATAGAGCTTTCCATCAAGCGACCGAAGCGGGATTGATCCGCCTTCGAACCAAGGCGACGCCGGCCGCTGCCAAGGCAGCATCCGAACCACGTCGCTCAGCAACGCCACCATGCGCGGCGCGATGTTCTTCTCGCTAAAGCCCGGCAGAGTCGATACCAAGCCCTGAATCGGATCGCCGGCATCGGTAGTAACCTGGGTAATTCCCCAGCCCTCCAACGCCTTGGCGATGGTGGAGACTTGCCGCTGGCAGTCTGCCTTGCTATCGGCCCAGGTAGACGCACAGATCTTCACGGTGACGGTATGCTCGCCGTCATCAATTGCCGCCTGCAGCGCGTCGAACGAGCGCTTGATTGCGGCGTTAGTGGAACTCAAGAAGGCCGTGATATCGACGATTGTTTTCTTCATGGCCATGGACTCGATGCCACCAGGTTCAATGGTCCACTTGACGCGCCAGGGCAGTTGGTCCCCCATCCGGCGGAAGAGGGTCATGAAGTCACGTGGATCCTGCGGTCCAAGCTCCATAAAGCAATACCCGTGGTACTGGCCGTTGATGACCACAAACTCGCCATCGGTCTCCACTTTCGATTTGCACAGCTGATGGGATAGCTTCGGAAGCAGCAGGTTCGAAGCATCATCCTTGCGCGACGAGGCCCGCGGCGTGTACCGATCACCAGGCAACGCCGCTTTCCAGTCCAAGCCAGTATTCCGTCGATCAAAGGACCTGCGGATCTCGCGAAGTGCGTGGTGCGTAGAGAGGCGGCCGACGTGCATCTTCGCCGAGCGCAAGTCCTCTTCAATGGCTTCGATCAGAGTCTCATGCGTATGGAGTAGGCCTTTGATCAATGCGGTTGGGGACTGCGCATACTTGGCAGCGGGTACCGCGTGTTCCTTGATTCGTTGGCGGTGGTCCGCCATCTCGCGCTTGAGTTCCTCCGAAGACATCGAGGACAGATGCGTATAAACGAGCAGCAGGCAGGACTCGTGTTGGCATAGCGCGGCGACACGTGCGCAACGGTCGTCCAAAACATCACACAGACCGTCCAACCCTAGCCGCCTTGCTGTCGCATACGCAGGCTCCATCATCCTGTCCACATGAGCCCGCATAAGAGCGGGATCCCGGTCAAATGAAATTTCGATGCTGTGACCGGGCCGCTGGAAGTAGGACGCGAGCGCGTCGTGAACTTTCGATGTGATGGACTCAAACTCTGCATCGCCGACCACGTCCATCGAGCCCGTCAACTCGAACGCGGTGAGCATGGAGCATTCGCGGGTCAGAAGAATATAAGGCTTGACCCCGTCCGGGTTCTTGGCTCGCGCGGCAATAGTGCGAGGGTCTTCTTCGTCTAGTCCGATAGCCGATTCCAGATGGCAGTACGAAGGAAGGTCGGCCCCTAACCCGAAGCTGGCCAGCCACGCCAAGATCGATTCCACGCCCTCGACTACGTTCGTTGCGAGTGCCCTGCTCATTGTGCATTCCTTCTTTTCATGAATTCTCTCTTCAGTAGGGGGGCTGCTCCCGTCTCGCTCAGCACCTTTGCCACCAACGGATCTGCGCTCAGGGATTCGTTCGCCGTCTTCACGGCGTGGATTACACGCTGTAATGGCGACATGGTGGCAAGGACGTCAAGGCTTAGAAAATCGCCAGCTCGGATTGCCACTGCGCACAGGATCTCGCTTAGATCCTCCAGATCTACGGGGTCATGCTGCTGCGGCTGCATCGACGTCTCCTGCATGAATGATCCGGCCGAAGTTGGGCGCAACGAGCTGGTTCTCGATTGCGAATTCCAGTGCTTGAAACAACTCGGACCGTTGAATGCGCACCCGTACGGCCCCCGTTCCGTATCCCGTCACCACGAACCCCTTGTCGACGGCCTTCTTCGCCAGGGCGAAGCACAACGCGCGGTCTGCTGCCCGCAGCCATACAGCGCGGGATGAAAGCGTCTTTCGTTTCGTGATCTTGTTGTACTCGTCGCTGGCAAGGCTCATCCAGTGATTCTCCGCCAGCAGCCCCGCCGAGTACGACAGTTGGAGCAGAGGATCGGAGGTGAGCGCGGCTGGTAACTGCAGCGTATCCGGCAGGGCAACGTATCGTGATGAGCGGAACACGGACTTGATCTCCAGCGGTGCGAAGCGTGACAGCCAATGCAGCTCCGGATGGGACACCCACTCACGCAGCACCATGCGACTGCTGGCCTTCTGACCGAAGGCTGAGAGCGCGGCATACTGAGAGTCGGCCTTGGACATGTCGACCAGCACTTCCGCCAGGACAGGGTGTTCGTGGCCAAGGCAGAATGCGAGGCGCTCTCGCTGGCTACTCGGCAGCGCGACGCCCGGGATGTACTCCCACGCGTCTTCTGGAATTGGACACGACATCACTCGCTTCGCGTGTGCGAGGCGGTTCATACGAAGCGTGAGGAATACGGAGTCCGCGATGAAATCTGCTTTCGACAATGCGGAATCCGTCTGATAGGCAGCCTGCAACCCTCTTTCAAGCGCGGGGTTGTTCAGGCTCACGTCGCGCGGAAAGCGCGACCTGATGTTCTGGTGGAGCTTCTCCGCATTTGCGAGTTCGTTTGGCTTCCACTCGTAGCACTCCGCCAGCAGCTTGAACGTCCGGGTGGCGATGAGGCTGATGGTCGGCGCAACTTGGGCCGAGTTTGTCGTGCTCATGTCCAGGCCCAGATCCGCGCCGATCTGACTGACGTTTGTCCGAAAGAAGTCCGAGCCGCGGAGATTGTGAACGTTGCGGTGGCCCTGCACCATGAACTGGCTCCAGGCGCCGTTCGTGATCCAGATGACGTTGTTTGCGAGATCGGAATGCTGACGAACGTGAGTGGCAGGCGATCCATTGACGGAGGCATGCCCTGAGGTACATTCGTTCGGGTTGTCGTACAGTAGGACGCCCACCTCAGGGATGACGATGTCGTTTTCCGCTTCAGTGGACGTGCCTTGCCTCCTATTGTTTTCCGACTGCACGGTCATGGATGCGCTGCCAGGTATTCGTGGGAAGAGACTTGTACAACTCGTCTACCCAGCGGCCGATGTACTCGACAAAGCGCGATGGTCGGTAAAGGAGCCCGAGGCCGGCGAAAGCGCTTTCCCGCTTCTCCATTTCTTGCTCCTTCAATTCGAGCATTGCGTTCGCAAAGTCAGACGGGTTGGCGCTGCCCCACACCTTGATGACTAGTTCCCCGCGGCTGGCGAGGTGTTGAAGAAGTGACGACGCTTCGCGCTTTTCGGCGTCCGTACCGACCTCCAGCACCACGGCAATTGTTCGCTGCAGATGATTCAGCTCCGCCTGCGGCAGGCCTGCGGCTTCAATCATCAAACCATGCCGCTTGGCCCCCACCTGACCGATGTGCTGGGTACCATGACAGAGTGGATCTGCCACGATGAGGTTTTCAGCTCGGTTATCCGCATGGTTGTCGTTCTTGTGGTGGATCTCCGTGTGCTTGGACCGGAAGCCACAGAACACGCACTGATAGTTTCCCTTCTGAAGCCGCGACTCCCGTTTTGCGCGGTACTCGGCGTCGGCGGCTTCCATGTTGTCGTCGTTCTTGCGCCACAGATGGCGCTTGACGGAGAACACGATGGGCGCAAAGCGGCGAACCGCAAAGTTGGCGCCGAGCGACTCAGAAGGAGGCGACATTCCCTCGGTCGCCTTGTCCCACGAGATTCCGGTCGCGATGGCTTCCACGAGATCGTCGCCCATGCGCGCGGTGCTCTCTGTCATTCGGTCGAGTCCTTAGAGGCCGCCAGGCATCCGGTTCATCTGACCGGAGCTGCCGCCAACGGACTCTGCGAGCGAGTCGGCCAGGTAACCAAACATCATGAGTGCGATGCCACCGATACCGTTGCCATAGATGCTGGCGGTCTTGATGCTCTGGTCGCCATTGGACTTTTTCTTGCCGTTCGCCACGGCGGTAATCAGCGCAACCATGCCACCGCCATAGGCCCCATAGATCAGCAGGTCATAGACGTCGCCCAGTTGCGCCTTGATGGCGCGAGCCCAGCCAGCAATGCCGCCGGCGGCGTGGGCGACATCGGGCGAGAGCAGCATCGCGAGCGTGAGCGAGGCGGCTACCATCGGAGCCATGCTGCCGGGCTCCAGCCGCGGCTTCTTGCCAGCTGCGACGAGGACGTACAAGCAGATGGCGGTCGAAAGGAGTAGCGTGCAAGCCAGAGACGGGTTGCGATACAGCAGACCACCGAAAATGATGGCCACGGCCGTCCCGAATTTCAGGACATGGGCGTGAGTCTGGGCGGCGATGTGTGCCTTGTTGATCCAGTGTTGCATTTTGATCTCCGAGATGGGGAACTGTTAAAACGTCATGCCAATGGTTTCTTTGAACGCATCCACGGTGCTGCCGATGTTGACCATCGCGGCTCCGCCCATGGCGTGGATGAATCCTTTCCATGCGTAGTCTTCGTATCCGCCGCTACCGTGTCCCTCCGATGCTTTCTTGAACATCGTTAATCCCTTGAATCCGTACCACCAGCCAAACGTCGAAACAATGGTGAAGATGGCGTTGATAGCCGGCGCAAACACGCCAGCGGCACTGGCCCCCGAGTAGGACACCATGCCGAACCCAGCACCACGTTGGCCGGTCATGGTTTCCCAGAGATCGCCCATCGTGCTGGTGAAGTTGAGCAACACTGCGCCGATCAGGAGCGCGGTGAGGATCGCTGCGCCGGATGTTTCGCCACCCCCGGGGTGACTAGAGGCTTTGATCCCTCGATTTACTGCCTTTGCGATGTACCAGAGGCCGACTCCGTAGGCTGCAGCCGCCGCGAGCGACTGAAACTCGACAATAGAGGCGGCAATCTGCGTGACAATCGTTGTGAGATCCATCAGCGAATGACGCCCGCCGTCGTGCGAACGATGTACTTGTCAGCGTCAATCTCCACGATTTCACTGCCGCCAAGCTTGTCTCCTTTGGTTTTCACATACTGCTTGCCTGTCTCATCTTCGAGCCAGGCCTGTCCAGGGATGACTTGCTTGATCTTGTAGCCGAGTTGAATTTCGTCCCTCGGGTTCGAGCGCGCACGCGTCGCCTTGGCGCGGACTACGCCAGCCGCCTTCTCGCGCGCGCGGTCTTCGTCAGATAGAGGCTTGGTGGCTCGCGTGGCTTTCGGTCGCGGCTGGACTTCGACGCGACGATTTTCTAGCGCGGCAAGTCGCTTTCCCATGTCCTCGAGTTGAGCCGTCTGAGCTTTCAGCTGCGCTAGGATGGCCGCGTCCGTGTCGCTCGCTTCCCGCCTGTCGGAGTCCTTGGGAACTTCCTTGCGGCTACCGATTTCAGTGGGCGCGTTCACAGCGCTAGCAGTCAAGGAGGCAGCAGACACCTCGCTCGCAGAACCAATAGAAGCCGCCGACCCCGTCACAGCCGCAGCAAAGCTGTCGCTCTGCATGGCCGGACCTGTGCCATTGGGAACGAAACCCTGTGGTGCGGTCTCGTGCTGAAGTTGACGGCTGGGAGAGAACGAGTCCGGTGCGGGGCCCTCCCCATTCGGCTGCAGTGCGCCCATCATTCCGCCTTCGCTCATCGGTGCACTCGACGAGAATGCGGCCGGGCTAGAAGGCTTACTCATCTTCTTGTAGCCCCAGAAGCCCAGGACGGCGAAAGCGACCGCGCCATAGATCAGAAAGTTGGCGGGCAGCTTGCGCTTCGGTTTTTCCGAAGTCGGAACGTCGGTGATCTCGTCTTGCGAAGGATCGTATGGGGCGTCGTCGTGGTCGGTCGTTTCGAGATTGGCGTCAAAGTGATTGGTCTGGCTCATGCGGGTCCCCGGATGCGTATCGATGTAATTATACGTACTAACGTGGGCGGAAAAACCCTACTCTTTCAAATACGCGTCTGCCTTGAAGAGCACCATGATCGGCGTGCCTCGTTTGATGCGCCCGCGACGCGGTGGGATGCTCGCATTCTCCTGCTGGATTACTTGTTGCGTAGCTTGTAGGCCAGCCGATACGGCCGCACCGCCAAGTTGCTTTCCACTTGGATGCGGATTGGTCGTCGTGGAAACGCCTCCTAGCGGCGTCTGTTGTACGACGGATCCTGCATTCTGGTAGACCGAACCTGCGGCCCCCAACGCGCCCAGAAGAGCCGGAACGCCAATTCGCTGCGCGTATCTGTGATCGATGTCTGCCGGCTGAGCCGTGCGCATTTCCGCCTCGTCCAGGGCCACAGCTGTGATGGTGATCATTTCGCCCGTCGGTACCTTCATCTTGGTGAATTCGGTGACAACGACTTCGTTTGATAGGCGCGCAGTCCCGTACAACAGGCTGCCAGCATATTTTCCGGTCTCTACGCTTGCGAGTACATCAGACGGTGCATCGGTATCGATACTGTTCTGATAGACCGCTGGGATTTGGTCCAAGCCTCGAATGTATGGAGTTGCCTGGCGCTTCGTGCTGGCGCCATCAGATGCCGTTGACGTACCTCCCCCGGCCAGACTCGTTGTCGTTGCGTTCGCGTTCCGAGCATCACCGGTCTGGGCGGCAATGTTCAGGATCTGCTGCGACGATTCGTCCCGTGTCCATACTGCCCGCAGCCCCTGCAGTTGATCGCCCAAGCCCGTCGACGTGGGTTGTACCTGTTGCGCTTCAGTTGCTGTATAGGGTTGATTTGGACGGGCCAGATCGCGCTCCTGCGGCGGGGGATTTGCCTCGGCGCGCTTGGCTGGATCGTCCTCCAGGGTCGTCGTCTTGCCGCTGTTCTCGGACAGCGTGGGAATGAACGTCCCGCCAACATGCTCGGCCTGCTGGAACCCTTTTTCGTTGGCCCGGTTGAGCGCCTTCGAGTAATTCGGTGTCTCTTCGGTTTTCTTGGCGCCGTGCGTGTCGATGGCCGGCACTTCAACGATTGCGGCCTGAGAGCTTCGCCCCTGCATAGCCATATATGCAACCCCTACCCCGGCCACGGCTACTCCGGCAACGACCGCCATGACTTTGGCATTCTTCTTGAATCCGGGATGCAGCTTCTTGCGTTCGGCCATGGTCATTCCAAGTCAAAGTAGATATTGCGCAGCGAGCCGTTCTCGCTAAGTGTGGCAACGGGCGTTGCCGCCATCTCGTACACCCGCGTGCCGTCAGCGGCGGCTATCGTTGCTTGATAGGCCGGATTGTTTAGAAAATGTGTCGTGCGGAGAACCACATTTCCACCGACCATCCATGCACGCGTCCCGGGGGGAGCATTTTCGACACGAATTGACTTTGCGTTTGGCGTGTCGATGCCGTCCAGCAATGTCTGCAGATAGTTGGCGGGCAGGTTGATCGACGGCGTGCCAGCAATCGGATCAATGGCGTTGGGGCCGCGCTGCGGAATACGCAGATCGAGACGGTAGTCGGTTTCACGCTGGCCAGCGACCATGCGCACCATCACGGGAATCGAAAGGCCCTTCAGGAAAATGGCAACGTTGCCTTCGACGTAATCACCCATTGCTGTGATCGTGATGGTGGGAACTTCCTTGACCGGCTGCTTCACTTCAAAGGACCGCTTGGCAAGGTTGTTCACATCAAGGATGTCCCATGGCGCGCCCGTGATATCGATGAATGAAACGGCAGCCCCCTGATTGCTCACTCGCACAATGGGTGGAGTCGATCCCGGAGAGAGATCGACGGTTATTGTCGAGATGACAGGCTTCGGCGGGACGCCCGGATGCGTCGCGGCAGCGCGCCTGGCGCTGTCTACTCGTTTCCGCAGGTCTAAGATCTCATTGGCCGTCAACGGCGAGATCGTATCCACAGCGCTGTTGAAGTTCGCCGAACCGACTGGAGGCGCTTTGAGAGGCGGGAGTGCACGCGGAGCGTTTGCATCATCCGCCCCACTGGGACTGCCCTGCGCGGCGGCCTGGCCGCAGACAGTTGAGATCGACACGATCAACAGTGCGTAGAGCCGCGGAATCGAAAGGCGCATGGCTAGAATGGCACTCCGGTGACGGCGGCTACCATGCAGCGGGTATCGATGATGCCTTGCAACCAGTCATGGCACCGGCGCGACGGTGCGCTTTGCTGCAACTCGGTGAGGGTGTCGCGCGAAGCCGCGAAGACGTCGATCAGATCGAGCTGGACTGCCCAGTCGGTTTGCATCGCTGAGCTGAGAGGGTGACCGTGCTCCCCGCAGGCCGCTTCCTGAACGATGTCCAGCGATGTCGGCAAGGAGAATTCTTCTGCTTCTTGTGGCATGACTTAACCTAGTTGATTTTCGTGTTGCAAGTAAGCCGCAGGGACTGGGTAGCAATGCCTGCCGGGTTGTCTTCGATCGGGAGTCGCTTGACCGTCTGCTTGACCAGGCATTCGTAGGTCTTGCGTTCGCTCTGGCCGGTAATGGTGATGGCGATGGGCATCTCGGTTTCCCACGTGTACACGCCGCCCTGGTCGTACTCGTTCGCAATAACCCCTGCACCGGTGGCTACAGCCGAAGTGACCAAACGACGCGAGCGGATCTTCTCGATGAGACCCGACGTGTCGTACTGCTGCATCAGAGAGGCGTACCCATCCCGGGTGAACTGTGGTCGCAGCGCAACCAACTTCGCCTTGAGGTTGGTGTCATCAAAGTCCAGGGAGAACGCGCCGGTCGCGGTTTTCTGCACCTTCTGCAGGACTGCTTCGCTACTGACGAAGGGCTTCGACAGAGGAACTATCGGGATCAGACGTCCCCCTTCTGTCATGCCAAGCAGTTGCGGGCCAGGCCGCGTCACGAATTGAATGATGTTCAGGCCAATGGATCCAACGAGCGCAAGCCCGATGACTAGGTTGTTCGTCAGCTGACGGCTAAAGCCTGATTTGTAGAAGCCGGACGTGGCGAGCGTCCTCATGATGGGGTCTGTATTTGCGGCCGGGCGCGCGCTGGCCGCCGCTTTCTGGACGGGCGAGGTCATTGCACAGCGTCCTTTTCTGGTTGGCGGGCAGCAAATCGCTCGGGATAAAGGAGGTGGATCTCTGACACGATCATGTACACCCCACCCATGCGGTCGAGCAGCTCCTTGCAGGCCGCCAAGAGCTTTGTCTTCTGTTCCGAGGGCGCCCCGTCCTTATCACGGCCGCAAGTCCCAGAGTTCAGAATGCGCGCCAAACTCGCGGCGACTTCCGGGGTCGGGACGCCCCCCTGCTCGAGACGCGTGAAGTACGAACGGGAAATCCCAGCAGCTTCACAAAGCTTGTCTGGGCTGAGGTTGCGCGCCACGCGTATGGCCTTGAGTGCCGTCAGCGGTCTATCGGATGCGGACATTGGTACGGGCGTAATTATGTATCGTGTGAATGGTACGAAATTAAACCGCGCGCGGATTTTGACTGTCAAGAACATTCACTGACGGGAAACAAATCTGCGACGTGAGGGGCCATGGCTTGCGCGCGGTGTTTCTTTGCCCCCTCGTGGGTCGGCGGGCGGCGCGAAAGCCTATGGAAATGACGTATGAAGCACCGTGGTCTCGAGCGCTATGTGATGTAAGCGCTTCTTTAATCTGATTTATCCACTGTGTTAAACGGCGCGGACGGCCACTTTCTGGATACCCCACTCGGGGGGGGGCCGTGTCGCCCCGCTATCGGCGTTTGCTCTTGCTGCGTCAGCTGGCTGGATGGTCGGCGCTGCGAAGGAGCGGGCCGTGGGTAGGCAGGAGTGAATCTAGATGGCTGCGCCGTAGCGGGATGCCTCACGGAGTAGAGGCCGGAGGAGCGCTACGAAAAATAATTTGCATTGCACTCTGCCCTACAAATCCGGGAGGCCCGGCGGGGGCACCGGGCGTTATTGCTTCCGAATCAGCGACTTACGGACTCATGCGCTGTAGGCGGGACGCCCAAATAGGCTGGTACCTGCTCAGCTGCCGTCTGGCTTCGCAACGGGCACCGGTTTTGTCTTGTCCCGATACTTCGGCCAGGCGGAGCGCTTTGGAGCGTAATGCGTGCGAGCCGTTCTCGTGGACGCGTGCCCGAGTAGCTTTGCGACTTCTTCGTGCGAGTGAACAGCCTTGACGTTGGCGCTGAACTGGTGACGTGCGGAATACAACGCGTAGCGCTTTGTAGGGTCGTTCCCCCACAAAGCTTTGCAGGCCCGATAGACCGCCACCGCGCAATTTTCGTGGATCTCCGTAAAGGATTTTCCGGCACCGAGCATCTCGCGGATCGAGGCGATGTGCGCCCGTACGATGCCCATGTCTTCGTGCGCGACAGGGACCGAGCGCGTCGGACCGGTTCCCCTGCCATTGGTCGCCTTGGCGTTACGTGCATGCAGCTGGCCGGTGGCTTCGTCCAGTTCGGCATGCTCCCACTCGCGTGGTCGCAGGCCGGTGGCGACGGCGGCCATCAGCCATAGGCTGGCGCGCGTGGCGTAGTAACCGTTTCGGGTAGGGTTCGAGAGGTTGGCGACAAGCAAATCGTAGTCTGCCTTCCTGATCCCCTTGCGCTTTCGCGACGAAGTCTGGCCCACGGTATTCGCGGGGATGCAGTCGCCGTAAGGTAGGCGGCGGATTTCCTCAGCCGTCTGCATGAAGAGCGCGTTGCCGGTTCGTTCGGCTTCGATTTCGTAGCGGCAGGCCAAACTGGCCTGATATTGCCGGAATGTTGACCACTTCCATTGCGGGGCGTTCTGCTTCATGAAGGCGACGACGGCCTCGGGCGGCGGATAGGCGTCATCGGGGAGCGCCATCTCCTTCGCCAAGCGGGTCATCAGGCCATTCGCACGCCGCAGGTAACTGTCGACTGTTGCCGACGTCCGAGACTGCTTACGGGCTCTGTTGGGATTCATGTGCGTCGAACTCCATTCCATTGTCGTCGGCCGCAGGCCGTGCCGCCCGGCGGCATCACTGTGCATTGCAGCTTACCTACCGCGATGGTCTCCGCGGCCAAGTAGGGTCCATGCGCTTCGAATCCAATGTCAGCCTCCTGCGCCCATTCCGATAGCTGCCCCGTTGATGTCGGCCTCGCCGGTGCCTCCTGGTGGCTCCCGCCTTCGGGTGGTATCCGTGCTCGCGGGCCCGGTCCGGTCGATTCCTGCCTGGGTGGCCACACCGGTCTCTGACCTGCAGGGTCCGATGTGACGGGTGCCGCGGTTGCTATCTGCGAGTGAGTGGTGACGAGCTTACGGGCGCTGGCTGCTGGTGTGCTGATCCTGCAGTGGCCGGCCGCTGCAGGTCGCGATTCTGGTTGATTCCGTTACTCGGGTTGGTATCGGCGGCGGCTATGTTGTCACATAGCCGCGTTACACGAGCGCTCACTGCGTCGTGTAACAGGCCCATGGTGACGGAATCCTAGCAGATACCGTGTTCGTCGGGAATCTGATGTTGTGTTTTCTGCGCATCGCGCTGTGCCACCCGGGTGGGAGCGTCGGTTTGGCTGGCGACCATATCGGTGACGGTCTAGCCGTGGCAGCGCGACATTGCGTTCGAGAAGCGTGGGCCGGCTGGCGAACGCGGGGCGGCGCGCACGCCAGCGCCCTCTTTGCGTTGCGCTCCCTTCAGCTGAGGTCTCCATCGCCATGGGTCTCCTGCCGTCCCCTCCAGCGCCCGTTACCGAGCATATCGATGTGCTTGGTAACGGGCGCGGACAGCAACCACATAGCGGCTCTCGGCCCATATTGCACAAGGCTGTCCCGGCTACCTCGTAGTGCTCTGCATCGGAGCGGTTGCCTTTGAACGGTCTACAACAAGTGGTCCGTTACCGGGCATAGCGCCGAATGCCCCGCCTTTCGGGCGAGCCGACGAAGTGTTCCTGCAGGTGCACTGCAAGGGCACTGCATCTTCACTGCAACTGTCCTGCACTATCAGTGCGCCGGCACTGCATGACGCTCGCCCTCTCACCCCAAGCTCACTGCGCAGACGTCCTGATTCCGTATAATTGCAGCGATACATACATGCAGAGGAACATTCGATGGAGAAGAGCAGCGTGGTCTGCGCGCTGCGCGCGCTTGCAGCCGACAACAAGGGGCGCTCCGACACTGCGCGTCTGCGCGAAGTGTTTGAAGACGTGGAAGCGGCTCTCAATGCCGGCGTGAAGCGTCGGGCGATCCTGGAGGCACTGAACCAACAGGGCTTCAAGATGACCTTCAAGGGATTCGAGAGCGCGATGTACAGAATTCGCAAGCAGCGAAGCCAAAGGACGCCAGCTGCGTGCGGAGTGACGCTGCCCGCCATCCCGCCCCAAACACCGGTTGGAGCCGCACACGCGCCGCCCATGGCTATCGAGCCCGTCGCCGACACCGATGCAGTACGTGATGCATTGACCAATCAGAAATCTCGCGAAGAGAAGTTCTCTCGTTACTCAACCAGCACCACCCTTTCCCAGCGTCTCGGACAGAAAAAGGAGTCATAAATGCGTATCGCCTTTGCCAATTTTTCCGGCAACAACGGCAAGACCACCCTCGCCCACCATCTTGCGGCACCGCGGTTGAACACCCACGTGATTACCGTGGAAACCATCAATGCCGGCGAAGGCGGCGAGAGCATTAGGGCCAGCCAGTTTCACGACCTACAACGCCATCTGCTCACGACCCATACTGCAGTGGTCGACATTGGAGCTTCGAACATCGAGGTCTTCATCCATGCGATGGCTCAATACCGTAAGTCGCACGAGGACTTTGACTACTTTGTCGTTCCCGTCGTAAAGGAAGCGAAGCAACAGAAGGACACGATTGCCACCATTGACGCCCTGGCGGCTCTTGGTGTGCCTGCCAGGAAAATCCGCGTGGTCTTCAATAAATTGGCCATTGATGACGATGTGCACAGCCAGTTCGGCGCGATCTTCGGGTATGCAGCCGAGGAAAAGAAGTGTGTGGTACGGCCTGAAGCCGCCGTCTTTGAAAGCGATATCTTCGAGAGAAGCCAGGCGCTGGGAAAGACCATCTCCGAGATCCTCGCTGACACGACCGACTTCCGCGCCAAGCTCAAGGATGCCAAGGACGATCAGGAGAAGGAGTATTGTGTTCAGATGATCCTCGCAAAGCGCCTGGCTGACTCGGCCGACGAGAACCTCGACGCCGTCTACAAGGTGTTGTTCAAGTAGAGCCACGGCCATGCGCGAAATCCGAAAGATCCACGAGGCTCTGCTGGCTCAGCACTTCGAAGACGTCGACCGGCTCGCCAACAAGATCACGGACGCCGCCGAAAAAGTGGAGCGGGCCACCGCCACGCTAACGGCGGTCTGTGGCACGCCCCGGCCCGGGCGGGTGTCGCAGAATCCTCCTGACCGCAATGCGTTTGCTGCGCGGTCGGCTTGGGGTCAAGGACTTGTGGTCGCAACGATTATGGCAGGAGTCATGACATCGGCCGGCGTGGCTGCCTGGGTGAGCCGCACTCAGCCTATGCATACGCCGGAGCAGGAGCGCGCGGCGAAAATCGGAAACGCCATCGTGCAAGCTTGGCCGACATTCGATCCCGCTACCCAGAGGAGGATGTGGAACGCGCTGACGCCGGAGGCTCAAGAGGCTCTGGCCCGCTCCGCAAATCGCAGGTAACTGGCTAGCGTGGCGTGTTCGCTACAGTTTGGCCTTCGCACTCGCGATGCACCTTTCGCTGCACGCCTATCTCCCCATGCGTGAACGCATCGTCCATGGGACCACAATGCACTACATGGATCGGGGCGGCGCTAGCAGTCGTGGCTCGGCGGCCGCGGCACCGCACAGCTGCAGACACTGAGACATGTTTTTGCAGTGGGGCCAGAGGTGCATCATCGTTGGTGCGATGCAAGAGACCGGATCGCCAATGCGAGGCCATTGGGCGATGCAGTTCGGCATTATTGGCAGTTGAGCCGTCGCTCGACATCGAAGGTGGCTAGAACCAGGTCGCCGCGTTCCACGGCCTGTATCCAGGGCAAGAGATCATTCATCGGGGCGGTGCCGCTGCGGTCCATCCCTAGGACTTGCACGTAGCGTGCATCGCGATCAATGCGATAGAGACGGTCACCGCTGCGGGTTGCCAAGGTTGCGCCGCGGAAGCGCTCCTTGAAGCGCGCTACCCGGGTATGCAGCAGTGCGGCCTCGTGCGCCTTTGCGGCGGCCTCACGGGCGGCAGTGGCAGCGACGGAAAAGTCGGTCGGGCCGCTGGCTAGCTTCGCCAGATACGCATACAGGCGACCTCCTTTGAAATCGGCGAGACGGTTAGCCATCGCTGCCACGATGTCCGATAGCCGCTTGCCGTGGGCTTTGGCTATTCCCATCAGTTTGAAAAGGCCCGCCTTGGACAAACCTTGGCCAGTGAGATGGGCCAAGTCGACGGGGAGGGCGCCAATAGTGGCTACAGGGCGATGATTCTTTGCGATAGTGGGTTCAGATAACGAATGGCCGACTGACAAATTGTCAGACGGTGGCGTGTGGATAACATCCTTAGGAGCCTCGATCAGCCCCACCAATGCAGCGGCCTTCGGGGTAAGACGGATGCGGGCGACGGCGTACCGCCCGTTACGCGACTTGCGCTCTTGGGGCATCACTTCGATGAGGCCTTCGCTTTTGAGTCCAGCCAGGTGGCGGTACAGGGTTCGCTCAGTTACGCCCAGACGGTCTGCAATCTTTGACTTATGGGCAAAGACGGTAGCGAACGGCTCGGATTGCGGCACGTAGCGAACAAGCTCAGCGAGTGCGGCGCGGAGGCTCTTGCTCAAGCCCTCAATGTGTTTCGCTGCGTCAAACGCACGAAGGATACGGTTGGGCAGATTGCGACGTGTTGCTGGAGTCAGGGTTACAGGATGACCCTGCTGGCATTCGTGGGTCGGGCGAACGCCACCCTCGCCAGCAACGAAGTGTTGCGCGATAGACATGTCAAGCTTCCATTTCAAGAATGGCCAAACAATGCTTGACTGCCCCTCACGTTTCGCTACACTCCGAGTTACGGTCCTCATCCGGTTCCAGCCGGTGAGTCTAGCGGGTAAGGTTCCAGCCAAGCCCATTTTGCAAAAGCCTTCGGTTCCAGCCGAAGGCTTTTGTCTTTTGGGTCAGCAATAGTTGCTGGTCAAATCGGCACCTTTTTCTCTAAGTGATTGATTTTTAACGATTCCCCATTGGGAACGTTTGCGGGCCGGGTTATTTGTTCGCCTCTTCAATCTGTGAGCGGATGAAGGCCTCGATCTTGCTGGCCCAATCCTCAACCGCAGCCTCATTGTTCTTGCCGTTAAATCGGAGTCCGATAACACCCCCTCGCACTGACACGTCACAAAGCTTCCGCTTGCCGACGAATATGGCACGAGCTGCAGGTGCGGCCGGTCTTGCAAGCTTCGGCTTCGCAAGCTCCAAGGCTCGCTTCTGTGTCATCGATTCATCGCTGATGAGTGCTTCGATTGCTTTGACGACGGCCTCAGCGTTCCCGCTGCTGGCGATTGCAGCGAACTCCTCGGCCGCATGGCCGCCGACTCTGTCGGGCCGCATAGCGATTGCCGCGCGAGCCGCCGCGGGTAGCTTTTCAAATGCCAGGATCCGCGAGACATGTGAGGCACTGAGGCCCGACGCTTCAAGAATGTCGCTGCGGGTAAACCCCGACTCTTCCTGAAGCCGGACAAATTGCCGATATTTCTCAAAGTCGGGTAGGGCAGGCGCCAGCAAGTTCGAGAAGGTCGCACCAAGTTCGGCACTCTTGGCATCGCCAGAAAACGGGATGCCCAAGATCGTAGTGCGACCGAGGTCCCGGTAGATGGCCACGCGATTGTGGCCCGACACGATCTCGTTCGTTCCATCCGGCCGCGGCAAGTAGACGATTGGATGGATGAGCTTGTTCTTGGCCAGATTGGCACGGAGTTCTTCGTACTCCACTGGAGACAAGATGCGACGCCGCCCAGGAACCTCCACCAAGGATGAAATCGCGAGTTCGATTGCACCGGCAGCACCCTGGCCCTGCTGAAGGCTCTCGATCTTCTGACGGGCTTCCTCCAACAGCTTTTTGACTGCAGCTGCCTCAGCGGAGGCAGCTGCAGCTCGATCTTCTGCGTCGTTAATTCGGCTCGTGAACTCGAACATCCGCCCCGGTGCCGTGCGGGCAGACGTTGAGCGTTCCGTCCGCTGGCCGCCCTTGCCCGGCTCGAGGGCGGCCGTCTTCTCAAGTAGTTTGCTCATTCTTGGTGTCCTTCATCCAAGCTTTGACGAGTTGATCATCGATGAACTCGGAAAGCGCGTCCAATGGCGCTTTGAGGCGTTCATACTGTTCGCCAGACATTCGCGTCTCACCTTCTGCGTCCACATCGAGGCGCTTCTGGTCATAGACCGTGGACAAGGCTCCCAGCGCCGCTGCCTGCACTTTTGAGTCGGGTACATGCAGAGGGAAGACCCGCTCACCGTATGCTTTGCGGATCCAACCTTGTACGCCTTTGGCGGCGTCGAACGGCCGGACTTTGGTCATAAAGACGTTGACGAAGTCATACCGCTTGTGCTCAGCATTCGGAAGGCGCGACGCAATCTCGCCAAACATTTGCCAGAATTGCGTCGAGCTAGCGAAGTCCAGCGCTTCAGGCGGCAGCGGCATAATGATTGCGTCTGCAGCCATCAGTACGTTGGTCGTCAGATAACTCAATGCAGGAGGCGTATCAATGACGACCGCATCGTACTCATCGAGAAGAGATTCCAACCCGTAGTGCAGGATGTTCCAGAATTCGAAGCGGCTGTCCTCGAGGATGTGGGAGGGAATCGAAAACTCCGCATCCTGTAACGCGTTGCACGCGGGGATCAGGTCCAGGTTCTTCCAGTAGGTCTCTTTGACCGCGTACCGGAGCGAGGTCTCGTCCCCATATATCAGGGGAAGAAGCGTGTCCGTGTCCGAGATCTCAGCATCGGGAGCGAATCCGCATAACTGCGTAGCCGAACCTTGTGGGTCGCTGTCCAACAAGAGTACCTTCCGGCCGAGCAGCGTCAGCTTTTGCGCTACGCTTACCGAGGTCGACGTCTTCGCGACTCCTCCTTTGAAGTTAGCGAAAGCAATCACACGACCTCGGACTCCTTTCGGACGCTGCACACGGCTTGATGTTGCGGCTATCCAAGCCAGCGTTTCTTCCAGCGTAAATATCTTCGCTCGGCCCGTACCGGTCTGCGTCCCGGTCGGCAGGCCGAGCTTGGTCGTCAGGTACTTCATGCGCGTCTTATCGAACCCGCACAAGGACGCGATATTTGCCGCAGTGAAAGTTGGCGGCTTTTTGCGCGGGTAGGGTTCAAGCATCGTCGCCCTGACCTGATCCAACATATCCAATGCCCGGCCAGCGATCACATCGCGGATGTCAGCGATTGAGACTGACTGGTCAATCTCAGGCACCCTGGAGATGAGCAAATCGTTCGCGGTCACAGTTCTGTCCCAAGTAAGCTGGAAATTTTCCGGGTTGGCGTGGATAATTCGGCTAACCCGGAGAATAAAACGCCGCTTGGTAAACTTCAAGTAAACTCTTAAGAGTTCCTTGCAGAGCTGGTGCGTTGGCCGCCAATGTTGCTCAAGAGGCTCTTGGGCAGGGGGGCGCAGTGCTGCCGGGGGGCAGTAAAAGAAGAAGGAACAAGAAGGTGGCGCGGACGAGGTTGCAGCCTCGCCCACGCCGGCACCCCAACCCTGTACGAGAGGACTGGAATGCAAAAACAATCATACACGGCGCGCCGTGTGGTGACGCCCGACGCCGCCTTGGCTCCATGGGCCTATACGGTTCTTGCGCTGCTTGCTGGCACAGCCGGATTGGCTTCAGCTGCCATAACAACCAAGTTCTTCATGATCGGTCTAGACCGGCTTGAAGCAGATGCCTCTGCGCGACATGCACTCATGGCGGCTGGCGGGATCATGGTCATTGTGGAACTTCTGGCGTTCTTCCTCGCGGCGACCCTTCCAAAACAAGCGCTACGCGCTGTCAGGATCAAACTGCTGACGCTTGGCGTTGCACTTCTTGGTTTCGAAGCCGGCACCCTGTACTTCACCCAAGTTGCTTTGGTAGAGGCCTCCCAAGCGGTCGCTCGCGGCCAGAACACGCGCATTGAGGAATTGCGACACTCCATTTCGGCGCAACGCGCTGCACTGGCCACCATTCAAGAAGCAGCGAACCGCCAATCGCAGAGCCGCCACGCCTGGATCCGAGAGGCCGCCGTCGCCCAGGCAAGCAAGGCCGTGCACATTAACGCGGCGGTGTCTGCGCAGGCCGCCGAGTTAGCAGACCTAGAAGCACGGGTTGTCGCAACCACAAGGGACGTCCTTGGTAAGGAGGGCATGATCGCGTACGCGCTCGCTCGCTCGCTATTGTTAGTGTTGATGGGAGTAGTGCTCTTCTCCGTTGCCGGCGCATTGATCCAGGCGCGCCGAGAGCAGGCCGCGGGCGGGTCCCTCGCCGCGAAAAAGCCTTGCAGTACTGCGGTCGCGAGAACGGCCGGTGCGCCATCGCACGGTGGCGGTCGGTATGCAGCAGTACCGCTCGCCTTCATGAGTCTTTTGCCTTCGGCGATTGCTCAACAAGTAAGCGTCCAGTCATGGACACCGCAACAGCCTTCTATCAAGGAACCTCAGCGGGCCGCACCGACTGGCAACGTCAGCGCGGAGGTGACCGAAAACGACGCGCCGCCAGAAGAGCAGCGGAGAGTTGCGAGCGTGAAGGATTCCGGAACAGGCGATGACGACGGATGGCGATTTGTTCGGGTCCGGGCCGACATTCTGGCCGGTAAGATAAAGCCTTCATTGCGGTCCATCTACGCCGCACATGGTGCAACGCAGGTAGTCGCTAGCCGCTACCTCGCAGCAATGCTTGCCGCAGGGGAGCTGAAACGATCAGGCAAGGGGTACGCCCTCGTCTAGGCCGATCTGCAGCGGCCCACTCCCAGATTCCCGAGCGGTACCTTCATTCCAGTCTGCCGCGGCGCGTGGGCGCAGCCTGCGCGGGGCAGACTTTTGTTTGGTAGGAAAATTACGTATGATATGATCGATACGAAATTACACTGACTAGCAAAACCATGACGTGCATACGTGCCTACTTGCTTTCATTGACCGCACTCAGCTGCTTGGCCGCATGCACGACAGCACCCGCACCTGTTGATGAAACCGCGCGCATGCTTGATACCAGGCTGAATGCTTCCGCTCAGAGGATTGACGCCATGCTGGTCGACATCGCGCGCGCAGGTGCTCTGACATCGCCGGCGCAGAAGCCGAGCAAGGTCGAAATCAACGGGGATATCGTCACCGTCGTGTGGCACGGTGACGCGCCGGACGTGATCAAGAAGCTCGCCGAAGCCAAGGGGCTAGCCTTCGATATCAAGGGGAGACGAGTTCCGTCGCCCGTCGCTATCGAAGCGATTAACGCGCCATTCCTT
Organism: Cupriavidus nantongensis; assembly: GCF_001598055.1. Classification (NCBI taxonomy): domain Bacteria; kingdom Pseudomonadati; phylum Pseudomonadota; class Betaproteobacteria; order Burkholderiales; family Burkholderiaceae; genus Cupriavidus; species Cupriavidus nantongensis. Next base: position 2,851,082 of record NZ_CP014844.1, read on the forward strand.
TCGGTACTAGAAAACATCGGCGTGCAGCTGGGCGGACGCGGCGACGTTGTGCTCCGTCAGCAGTCCTTGGAAGTTCATTACCGTGCGAATTGACCGCCGGGCGCTCTTGCCGCTTGCTGCCGCGCTCATGTTTGCCACCAAGGCAGCGTTTGCACAGATGTCGCTGGACCAAATCTCTTCGCTTTCAGCCGATCATGTGCCGGCCCACGCCGAGGTCACGCCCGTTCGCGCTGCCATGTTGCGCGAGGCCGCGCTGAGCCTGGGGTCGAAGGCCGGACTCGCTGATCGCTGTGCCGTCTTGGTGGCGGACCTTGAGAAGCGTGCCTATGTGCTGGACAGGCAATATCGCTTCTCCGCTTACATCACCAAAAGCGGCCTTCTGCCTCCCGTAATTACCGAAGCGCGGGACGCGGTTCAGTCTACCGACGAGCAGGTTCGCGTGGCAGACCGAATCTACAAGATCGTGGTCAAGGCGAGGCCGGTCACGACGCCACCTTCCTGGCGCGACTATCTCTTCGTCGGCTTGCGTATGACAAAGGAATTGCCGATGCCTGCGGCGTCGGCGCTGCCGAAGACTGCGGCAGAAAAGGCCTTCTGGAAGAAGGCCGTGGCAGATGGTTGGGCGCATGGCCAAAAGCTGGCGGACGAGATCCTTGAACGAAACCTTGCCAGGCTGGACCGCGACTTCATCGGGATCATGAGGTACTCGTATCTTCTGAACAACGGCATGGTCTCGGAGCCGACGGTGGCCGTGGCCCCGCGCGTGGTGAGCGGAGACCGCAACGAGCTGCGCCTAGGTGACACGCTGATGCGTGTCACCGATGCGGGCGGCTTCATTACTGACCCCAAGAAGTGGCAGCCTACTGTAGTGCCGGGCTCGAAGGCAGCGGAATGACGTACGACTATATCCAGCCGTTCGAGCTGGCTCCGAATTTCTCCGAAAGCGAGTGCCAGTCCTTCCTTAGCTATTGCTCTGAAAAGGGCGCCTCGGACATCGTCCTACAGACCAACGACTATGCCTGGGTGGAGATCAAAGGCCGGCAGCGCAGAGCGACTACTCGCCCACTGCGGGACCAGGAGATCAAGGCCCTCTTGAGCGGTGCATTTGGTGCCGACTTGATCGGCGTTATCCGTGGCGGTCGCGATGCAGACCGCCCCTATCGCTTCACCGTTGCGCGCGAGAACTTCCGCTATCGCGTCAACATCGCGAGCGGCCAGATCGGCGATGCGGATGATGGGATTTCCGTGACCATGCGATCCATCCCGGAAACGCCTGTTGCGATGACCTCGCTCGGGCTTCCTGCGGGGATCGAGGAAAACCTTTACCAGCCGCGAGGCTTGGTGCTGATCTGCGGGCCCACCGGCTCTGGCAAGACCACATTGATGTCGGCCTTCTATGCCCACTGCTCAGAGCACGCCGGGGACGCAAAGATCCTCCTTTACGAGGACCCCATCGAGTTTCTCTATACGAAGGTGAAGAACAACGGCCCGCGCATCCGGCAAATGCAGATTGGTCGGCACATCCCCGACTTCGCTGCGGGCGTGCGGAATGCCATGCGCTGCAAGCCAACGATCATCGGTATCGGCGAAGCGCGCGATGCCGAGACTATCGGCACGCTGGTCGAGGCTGCGCTCACCGGGCACGGTGCATACGCGACCATGCATACCGACAGCGTTGCGGAGACCATCAGCCGTGCGATTCAGGTCTTCCCGCCCGCCCAGCATTCGGCGGTGGCTTCCAAGCTGCTAGGGTCCATCCGTCTTGTGGTCGTGCAGATTCTGGTGCCTACGCTGGACGGCGACCGGGTGGCCGTCCGCGAATGGCTCTACTTCGATGACATGATCCGCGCCGAGATGGGAGAGATCGACTACACGAAATGGGGCAGCTTCCTGCGCCGCCAGGTGGGCGAGCGTAAGCAAGCCATGAGCGACGGACTGAAGCGGCTGCTGGAAGCAGGACGCATCGACGCCAAGGCCTACAAGCGCTACGCAGGGGAGTCGAACGCATGACGGGCAGGAAGTCGATCTGGCGGGACGCAGCTCGTACGCCCCGTATTGCGTCGGTCGACGCGCGCGCGTTCTTCCCTCTCATCTTCGCGCTGTTTCACATGCGTGTCTGGACCTTCTGCCTGGCATTCGTCGTTGTTGTCATGTTTCGACTGATGGAAACGCGGGGCTATACGTTGCCCGTGTTCCTAAGGGCGGTCCGGCACTGGCTACGGGGCAGGAGTGTGCCTTCTCGCGGGTGGTGGGTACACCGCCGCTTCTTTGATTGAAGGATCTCAGAGCAAATGGATAAGAAGAACCTGGTGGCAGCGCTGATGGCTAGCGGGCTGCTCTTTAGCAGCGGAGCCATGGCCGGCTTCATCAATGAAGCGGCAATTGGCGCTGCGCCTGCCGGGGCGCTCGCACCCGGCTCTGCCGCCCAGACGTCGACTGGGGCCGGACAGCCCGTGGGCGGCACGCCACCCATCCCGGCCCAAGGTGAAAAGCCACTTTCTGAGGCCCGCGTGTCACCTGGCCGCCTTATCGAGATTGGGACTCGGCCGGCAACCGTCAAGGAATTGCGAGGCAAGGGTTCTGCCATGGCCCTCGGCGATGTCGTTCCCGCGATCCTGCCAACGACGTTTCGGGCCGACTACGCGGATGTAAACCGTACTGTCCCGGTCAGCTGGGCCGGCGGTAAGCCTTGGCCGGTGGTCATGGGTGAAGTCGTTTCACAGCTGCCCGGCGTTATCGCGACCCTTGACTGGACCAACCACTCGATCACGTTCGGCATGCAGAAGGTTCACAGCAACGAGACGGAGTTGGCCCGTGCGAGCCCTGCCGCGGCGAGGTGGGAGGTCCGTGCGAGCGACCTCACACTGCGCCAGTCGCTGATGCGGTGGGCGAAAGATGCCGGTTGGCAGGTCTCGTGGGAGGTGAAGTACGACTTCCCGGTCCAGCTCGAGGCTGCGTTCGGCGGCACGTTCGAAAACGCGGTGGAGCAGTTCACGGCATCGCTACGGACCAGCGAGTTCCCCCTACTGGGCTGCATGTACGAAGGGAATCGTGTGGTCCGAATCCTCCATTACGGCGACAAGAAGGAATGCGAACAGTGAATCTCAACTCTACCGCGCGCGGAACCATTGCCGCATCCACGCTGCTTCTGGCCTCCTGCGGCACTGTTCAGCAGACTGTCGATAGCCAATATATGGCAAACCGCGACGCCGTCACGGCCTACGGCAATAAGGTCCTTACTCAGACCGCTACCAGCAATGTGCCGTTGGTTCAGAAGAGCAGCGGGGCATGGCTTGGTGGCAAGGCACTCCCGCTGCAGGCCGACCTGACGCTGCCCGAGGTTTTTCGCAAGCGCTACGCCTTTAAGTTCCCCGGGAAGGTAGGGATTGAGACGGTCGCCCAGCGCATCACGCAAGTGACGGGCATTCCGGTCCGCGTGAAGCCCGATGTGATGCTGCCGGCCACCGCGTTTGTGACCGGGGGTAACCTCGCCACGGTGGCACGCCAGGCTGCGCAGCCTGCGCCCGTCGGCAACGCATCCATTCTGCCTCCCCTGCCTGCGCCGCAGACGACGGGCACGCAGTCATCGTTGCTCGCAACAGGCCTGTCGGCAAGCGGTGCATTCAACCCGGGCCTGGCGGAATACGAGATGAACTACGAGGGCGCTGTCAGTGGCTTTCTTGATCTTCTATCCGCTCGCGCTGGTATTTCGTGGGAATACCGCGAGGGCGTGATTTCGCTGCATCGCCTCGTGACGAAGATCTTCACGCTCAAGGCAATTCCCGGCGATTCCACCTTCAAATCGTCCATCGGGAAACAGGGACAAACGCAAGCGGGCGCAGTGGGCTCCAGCAACTCTACGCAGTCGAGCGCCGGCTACAACTCGCAGACCAACATCGAGATGAACTCGAAATTCAGTCTGTGGGAATCGGTTGAGGACGCCATCAAATCGGTAATTTCGCCCGCTGGCAAGTACGCGATCTCACAGGCCTCTGGGACCATCACGGTGACGGATACACGGGATGTGGTGGAGCAAGTGGCTAAGATCGTGGAGCACGAGAATGCTGCCAATACGCGCCAGATTGCCATGCGTGTTGAAGTCCTCTCGGTCAAACTGAATAACGGCCAGGAGTTCGGTGTCGACTGGGACTTGGTGTTCAACCAAGTTTCCAATCTGGTTCCTTGGACTCTGCGCTTCTCGTCGCCCGCATCGCTGGTCAGCAACAACGCATCGAACCTCGGCGTATCGATCCTTGCGCCGACCAATGGCGCAATGTCGGCATCTCAGGCTCGTTGGGGAGGTTCAAAGGCATTTTTCAAAGCGCTGTCGAGTTTCGGGCGCGTGAGCGTGGTCACAACTGCGAACGCGATGACTTTGAATCGCCAGCCGGTGCCGGTGGCGATCACCAACCAGACGACCTACCTCGCGAAGGTCACGCCTGCGCCCGCCGGCGCAAGTGGCAGTGCCGGTGGCACCCCGGGCTTGGAGCCGGGTACGGTGACAACCGGCTTCCTGCTCAACCTTCTGCCGACCGTCCTCGACAGCAATAGCATCCTGCTGCAGTTCGGCCTCGGGATCTCCGACCTCACCGGACTCGTGGATGTGCCATCGGGCGATCAAAAGATCCAGGCACCCGAAATCTCTTCGACGGACTTTCTGCAGAAGGTAGCGATCCGACCTGGGGAAACGCTCGTACTGTCAGGCTACGAGCGTAGCACTGGCCAGTACGACAAGCGCACGCTGTCGTCCGGTGCGCCTATCGGATTGGGCGGGTCGCTCAACGGCGCTTCGAATCGTGAAGCCGTCGTCATCCTCGTCACGCCGGTGTTGTCCGAAGGCGCAATCTAAGGCGGAACGACCGAATGTCTGTGCATATCGTTCCAGCTGGCGATGCCTTGGCGGTCTTCGGGCTAAGCTGGCACCCGCTTAGCGACACTGACCGCGAACGGGCAGAGGCGCGCCAACTCTTCAAGGAGTTCGACGCTTCGCATTGCGTGCGCGCTGCCAGCCAGGTGGAGGTGCTCTACGGCTTGCTGACCGCGGATGACCGCCGGGCGCTGGTTTCAGCCGGAACGGTTCCGCGCAACGCGAAGCTGGTATCGCCGGCAATCCTGCTGGCGACCATGCCTGACGCAGGTGCAAACCTACTTTGGGCTGAGTTGCGAGGCGACTCAGCCCAGATGGCCGTCGTTGAGAACGGAGTTCCTTTCCCAGGCGGCGACTATCGCGGGTCGAAGGCGGAAGTGCTGGCCGCGGCTGAATCCATCCTGGCGCAGACGGACTCGAAGTTCCAGTTCTTTGGAAACCTGCTTCCGGACAGTATCCCGCTTCCACTAGCGGATCTGGTGAAAGAGGGGGACATCAAAGCCGCGACCCTGGTGCCTGCATCGCGTGGCATCGATCCGAAGCTACTGTTCCTCGCGGCGCTAGTAGCGGTGGTTGCCGCAGGGTACGGTTACTCGAGCTGGAGCAACGAGCGCGAACGTCAGGCGCGCTTGGCGGCGCGCGCACAGCAGCAGGATCCTCAGAAGCTGTACGCCGCAAGCCTCGCAGCCGCTCTATCGACCGCCGGCCCTCCGGTGGCAGAGGCTGCACCTCCCCTCATCGAATCGGCGATGAAGCAAGAGGTATACGAGGGCGGCTGGATGATGAAGCAGGTTGTCTGTGAACCGAACGGCTGCACCTACTCATGGGAGAACGTCGGCGGCAACAATCTCTCGCTCAAGGAGGCCATGGGCGGGATGACGATCACCGCGTCCTTGGATGGCAAAGGCGCGTCGTTCACGGTCCCAGTCAAGAAGGCATCGCCTTCGCTCCCGGATCCCTCGCGCTTCCCGACGATGCAGCGCTTCATGGAAGAGACGGGCTCGTTCTCCCAGGACATCCGACTCGTTGGTGTCGAATTTAGCTTCACACCAAGCGAGATATTCGGGGCCGACCCCACCATTCCCGCTGGTTCGATCAAATCGCCCGTTCGCGCTGGCACGTACAGCTACACAGGCCCTCTCGCGCTTGCAGCCGAAGTCGCGTCGATGCTGCCTCCGAATATGACATTTGGGCGCATAACGATGGGCTCCGATAGCACTGGGCCGATATTCAACCTGGAAGGCAAATACTATGTCAAAGACTAAGGCATTCGTGGTCATCTCCGCGGCCCTGCTGGTTGCGCAGGTCGTACAGGCTGCGCCGCTGCGTGAGCTTGTCGACGAGCAGCGCGCCGCGATGGCCGACGAAATTGCGAAGAAGCGAGCCGAGTCCCGGACCAAGGGAGAGGTGCCGGCGGCCGGCGCGCCGGCGGTTGCCGCCGTCCAGACGCAAGTCGCGAAAGAAGACACCACGCCTCGCATAGCGGACGTCGCGGTGGTCGCCGTATATGGTGAAGTTGGGAAACTCACCGCTGATGTCTCGGTTAAGGGCGGGGTACCGACGGCCGTTAAGGAAGGCTACGAAGTCATGCCCGGCTGGTACGTTGACACGATCACATCGCAGCGCGTCAACTTCACGCGCGGGAAGAAGAAGGGAAAGGGGGGGGCGCGGCACGTCGTGTACCTGTCCGAACCGGCAACCGTTGCGAGCACGCAGGCGCGCGGCATTTCGCCGCCGACCGGCTTCGGTGCATCCTTGCCGCCAATCGTCGCCCCGACCCCGACGCATGTAAGTCCTTTGGCGCAGGCCTTGACGAATATGGCGGCAAGCGCTGAAAAGCGCTGAGCGCCACGAGGGCACGTTGATGAACGCCATCGCGAACCTCCTTGGCTTCGGGCCAAAGAAGCCGGCCATCGTGACGCCGGTGCCGATGCGCAAGAGCGCGGCGAAACCAGCCGGACAGCCAGGTTCTGAGCAGCATAAGTGGGTGCGCAGCTTCGCCGAGGTTCCACCGTATCGTTGCATCCATACGGGGAAAAAGAGCGATTTGGCAAAAGGCGTCACCGACGACTTTCGCCGCGGATGCATTGCACTGGGTAGTGAGAAGTCGGCGAGTTTCTACGTCGATCCTCGGTTTCACGAAGAGCGCAAGTCGTTGGTGCGGTCCATGGCGGCGCAGCTCAGGTCCGCAGGGATCAGGATTGAGAGCTATTACTACGCCCCCCCGGAGTTGATCGCGCAGCTGTATGCGACGGAATCGACCCTGGAGGCGGGCAACCGCGTACTGACGGAAGGGCTCACGCAAGCCGAGGCCTTCTGGAACGAAATGATCGATCACGGTCTAGCGCTGGGCGCTACCGACCTACACGTACTGCTTGAGGAGGCGAGCCGCACCGCGCACTTGCTGTACCGAGTCAACGGTGACTTGATCCCTCCAAGGACGGAAGACAAGGGCATTCATCCCATCGACACGGTGAAGGATGCGGTCGCGTTCGCTTACAACAAGTTGCATGCCGAGAAGACGAACAACGATGCCGGCTTCAGCACGGAGATCGACCTCGAGTGCATGGTGCCCTATGACAATGGCAAGGAGTCTTTCAACATTCGCTACACAGGCACGCCGATGTTCGGTGGGTTCACCGTCTACCTGCGATACCTGTTCTCAAAGACCACTGACTGGTCATCGCCCCAAGGGGCCGGGTACTCGCCAGACCAAGAGGCGTTGCTTTTCTCCGCCATGCGGGCGCGTAAGGGTGCAATCAGTATTTCAGGGATAACGGGCTCGGGTAAGTCGACCACCGCGAAATACTTTCTCGAATCCGTCGACAAACTGAACGGGCACCGTCTGAACATCATCACCGTCGAGCACCCTGTCGAATACAGGATCCACGGTGCTCGACAGAAGACCATTCAGGAAACGACACCAGACGCCTGGCGGGATGTGCAGCGGCGGCTAGTGCGAGAGGATCCCGATGCCGTCTTCATCGGGGAAGTGCGGTGTATCGAGTCGGGCCAGACCGCCAAGATCATGAACGAAACGGGGCACCTGACGTTGTTCACGGTTCACGCGGACTCCGTGCTTGGCGTCTTCAACCGTCTGGTCGACCCGACGATTGGTTTCACGCTGGGCACGCTGACTATGCCCAACTTCTGGAACCTGATCGTCTACCAGGCGCTCGTCCCAACGCTGTGCGCAGACTGCAAAGAGCCGCTATCCGATCACCTTCCGGATCTGGCGCAGTTTCTCGAGGAGCGGTTCAGTCTCGACACCAGTGGCATGCGGGTGCGCAACCCCAAAGGCTGCCCCAAGTGCAATCACACCGGAGTTGCTGGCGTTGAAGTCGTAGCGGAGATGCTGCAGCCGACGCGCGCAATCCTGGACAAGATTCGCAAGGGCGAAATCTTTGAAGCCGAGCGGTTGTGGCGCGCCTCTTGGGACGGTCGCTTTGACACGCCGAACATGACCGGAAAAACCGTGTTCCAGCATGCACTCTACAAGGCATATCTGGGCCGCATCGACCCTCGCACGGTAGAGACGTTCGAAACGTTCGACCGGTTTGAAATCGTCCTGTGAGACGCACCATGGCATTTCGGGAAATTATCGATGAGGTCAAGTATCGCGCGGCGGTACGCGCGTTTCGCAAGACCCGTGAGAAATTCTATGACTCCCTCGCGGAATCCATTGCTGACGGCGAGGCGATGGCGAGGTACTTCAGCGCGCTAGCCGCGCGGGCCGCAGTGCAGAAGGACCCCCTTGCGGTGTTGTACAAGCAGTGGCTACGGCGCATGGACATGCCGGGCGCTGAAGGAGGGCGACTCTCCTACGTGTTGAAGGGATGCGCACCCGAGATGGATCTAATGATCATCTCCGCGCAAGACCTCACGCTCCACCGGTTGCCCGAAACGCTCCGGTTTCTCGCGACAACGATCAAGTCTCAGCGGAAGCTGAACAGCGTACTCGTCAAGGCCGTGACCGTGCCCGTCGTTGCGCTTGGTATCACGGTGGTCTTCATGGTGGTCCTGTCGTTGCTCGTGGTGCCGGTGTTCTCTCTTATCGCTCCACCGGAAAAGTGGGGCACATACGGCTACTCGCTGTATCTGATCTCCTATGTAGTGACCCACTACGGCGTCCTGATCGCCGTTGCCTTGGGAGTCGGTGCGTGGGGATATGTATGGTCGATCCGCAACTGGACCGGACCCTACCGTATTAAGGCGGACCGATCAGTCTTCTATCGCGTGTTTCGAGACTATTACGCGGCCCAGTTCCTGGTTGCCGTGGCGTCCATGCTGGCGGCGGGCGTTGGCCTCGACACGACACTGGAGGAGTTGAAGAAGCGATCAAGCCCATGGCTGCGATGGCACATCGCCAAGATTGCGAAGAATCGCCTGCGCGCTTCGCGGTCGCATGGTGAGGCCTTCAACACGGGCGTACTTGCGCAGCCCATCGCCAACAGGCTCATCGATAGTAGCCGTCGCAGTAGCGACTTTCCTGCCGTCATGAAGCGAATCGGCATCGAGGGAATGGACGAAACGAGGCAGCAGGTCGAGGAGAGTGCATTCAAGTTGAACCTCACGATGGTGCTGATCATGGGGGTCGTAGTTGGGTATCTCATCCTCGGCACGCTGCGCACAGGTCAGGACCTATCGAGTGCGATGAAGAGTCAGCTAAATCAACAGCAGTACCGCCGCTGAGGCGGCAGAACAAACTTTCCAACGAAAAGGAGCAGTCTTATGAATCAAGCGCGCACTACCGGCCAAATGAAGCTTCGCAACAACCAAGGTGGTTTCACCCTGGTGGAAATGCTGATCGCCGCAGTGCTGCTGGCTCTCGCCATTGCCGGCATCTACAAGGGCGTGGCCGACTACTTGGCCAATGACCGTGCGAATCGGGAGTTGAAGGAATTGCCTGCAGTCATCGCGGCAATCCAGCAGAAGTTCGCACAACGACAGAGCTACGCTGGAGCCACGACTGCGGGCCTGGTCAACCTCGGTGTGTTTCCGGAGTCCTGGGTCATCGGGAACACCGTACAGAACCGTTGGGGCGGAACTGTCACCGTTGCCACCACGACACTTGTGTCGGCGAACGATGGTCTGACGCTGACCTTCACGCAAGTTCCGAGAGCCGAATGTACTGACGTCGTCCCTGGAATGGAGCAAAGCGTACGTGCCGTCACGGTGGGCGGAACTCCGGTCAAGGCGAACAACGCCCAGACCGACATCATGCTAGTCGGCAATGCCTGCGCTGCAGGCGGTGCCTCAAATACCATCGTGTACACCATCGGCAAGGCGTAAGCCGGGCGCGTGATTGATCAGGAGAGCGGACGGTGATGAACGGCCATATTCCCATCGATGACATGCTTTGGCTGGAAGCTTCCAGCTTTCGCGACTGGCATGTTGACCTCGACGACATCGACAAGACCGTGGTGTTTCGTCCTCAGCGGGATGGTGAGGCAACGGCGCAGTCGATGCCGTCCAGGGTTCCCCAGGCGATGCTTCCTGTGTGCCACGCTATCGCGCAAGTTCTCAGGGAGGCGGTCGGCGACAGTGCCGTCAAAAGTCTGTCCTTTCCTGTCGGCCCGCTCTTCTTCCGCGGAGAGCGCATTCGGCCAGGTCGGTATGCACTTCGGCTGTCACCGAAGGTCGTGCAGAATCTTGGTGAGCTGAAGCTGGGGGTTGAGGCTTCGCAGCTTCTTCTGGACGAGAGCTTCCGCAAGGGCGGCCTGATTCTTGTTGCCGGAGACACAGGTTCGGGAAAGACGACGACAGCTTATGCAACGGTCAAGGAACGCTTGACCCGATACGGAGGCTATTGCCTGACCGTTGAAAGCCCTGTTGAAAAGGAACTGGAGGGCTTTCATGGTGAGGGCTACTGCGAACAGGTAGACGCCACCAACACGGGTTTCAAATCCGAGGTCGCCAGTGCGATGCGCAAGTTTCCAGCTGAAACCCGCTCGATGTTCTTCTTCGGCGAAGTGCTCGATGAAGAGGCCGCGGCGGAGTTGGCTCGGCTGATTGGGCGCGGCCATCTGGTCATCACGACCATCCATTCGGCAACAATGGAACAGGCCATCGAGATGCTGATCGCGTTTGCCGAGCGCGGTGGGGAAACGTATGCACGCAGCCTCATTGGTCAGAACTTGCGCGCTGTGGTCCATCAGAAGCTCGAGAACCAGCGTGCCATGGTGCGATGCCTGCGTGTCACGCAGGAGGTGGCGAACATCATCTCGGATTCCTCGGCGGATCTGAAAACGCTCGCGACCGCAATCGATCAGCAGCGCCGGCAGGCAAGCACTCAACTGCTTGGGCGGGCCGCGTTCCAGTCCCAGATGCGCCCGTAAGGCAACACCATGCTACGCGAAAGATTGCACCGTCGCTCGCCATCGCGAAACGGCCAAGGTGGATTCACCATCGTCGAAATGCTGATCGCGTCGACGTTGCTTGCTATCGGCCTGTCCGCAGGCTTGTGGGCAGCTCGCCAAGAGGCGCTCGCCGATGCCTTCAAGGCGCAAGGTGAAACGCTGAAGGCCATCGGTAATGCGGGAGGAAACGAGTACATCCTGCGCTACTACAACGAGCTGCAGAAAGCCGCGCCGAGCATCCCCGGCGTAGCTGACCCTTATCGACCCACGATGGCCGAGTTGAAGGCACTTGGCCTCCCACTCCAGAACTTCGCTGACACGGGCTGGACCAGCCTGCCTTATCGCTTCCGCTTCCAGCGTGTGCCGGCGGGTTGCACTCCTCCAGCTTGCGACGTGAACGGACTCGTCTACCTGGCCGGCCCGTTGACGGATCCGGCGACTGGAGGTGTATACGGACGGGGGCTTGGTGAGGCAATATCAGCGATTGGCGGCGATGGCGGCTTCTCCGACGAGTTCAGCCCTGCAACGATCTCTGGCTTCGGAGGACAGTGGAGCCAGCCTAATCCGATGGGATCTCAGATCGGCACCCTTGCGATGCAGGTTGGTTACGCGACTCTAGGCTGGCAACAGTTCCTGCGTCGGGATGGCTCCCTGCCAATGACCGGCACACTCAACATGCGAGATGCCGCGGGAACGCGGCACAGTATCGCGAACGTCAACGCGCTCGACGCCCAGTCCGCCACCCTTCCTGGGGCTAGCAATGCCAACAGCTTGCGCGTGGGCAACACCTACTTCTATGGCGACGGATTGAACTCGGCAGTTCGTACACCGGCTGGCGGAGGTTTTCATGTCCAGGACGTGAACGGGAATGCGGCTGATATCAAATCGTCGCGAGACATCTACACCCGCGACGTGTACGCCAATACCACACAGGCGAACGAAAGTTATGTGAACGGGTGGTTCCGCGCCCGAAACGACTCGGGGCTGTATTGGGAGAAATGGGGGGGCGGTTGGTACATGGGCGATGGAAGCTGGATTCGCGCCCTAAACGGCAAGGGAATATGGACTTCCGGCGCAATGCAGGCCGATGGAAGCGTAACCTCTGGCTACATTTCATCATGGGGCCGGGTCCGCTCAGGGGAGTACATGCAGATCGACGGCATCGCGAATGAAAACTGGGGCTGTGCCCCCAACGGGCTAATCGGTCGGGATGGGCCGGGAGCACTTCTCAGCTGCCAGGACGGCATCTGGAAGAAGCTGGGCGGCGGCGAGCCACCAGCTGGCTCACTTTGCGGGGTTCAGTGGAATACGGGGAGACCCACCGTCGCATGCATGGGTATTAGCTGGGTCACCGGGCCTATGGCATGTCCGGGTGGGTGGGGAAGGACCGAGGTGTTGGTCGAGGGCGGCAACCGTATGCACATGTGCGTCAAGTATTAACGCCGTAGTCTGGAAGCAGGGGAGCCGCTCGGGAAGGTGGGACCGGGCGGCTCTTTTGCTTCTGGCGCGGGCGAGCGCCTTGCCAACGACACTGGGCTGGCGCGCCGGCGCAATGCAACGAACTCCTGAGCCGCTGTTGGCAAGACGCCGCATCCGTCCGGACGCGGTCGAATTTTTTTTCTTGCACGGTGGGAACGGTTTTCTAGGCCTGGCGGTGGAAGCGCTGGAAATCCGTTGCAAGGTAGGAAAGTCGGCATTTGGCCAACGACAAAAATGGCTTGCCGCCCTGATTCGGGTACGTATCATATGTACGATACGCAACCAATTCGAGCAGCACCATGCATCCGAAAGCGACGGCATTCGCTGTCCTTGCACAACATCCGCAGTGGAATGTCATCGCCGGCCGGTTCCCTGAATGGGCGGCGGAGGTTGAGCGCCTGCATGGTCCTGACTCCCTTCTTCAAGCTGCAGTTCTCGCCAGTCACTTTCCCCATGACGAAGTCGCGCTTCTCGCGAAGGAGCTGAACGGCATCCCGCATCACGGCCGCTCAGGCCGCCAAATCTGCGCCGAGAAGCTCCTGCTTGCAGTTCCTGCGCAGCTGAACCGCAGCGGCGAGGCTCGATGGAGAGAGGCGGAAAAGGAAAATGCACTTAACCGCCTCGACATTATCCCGATGTCGGACCTGGCGCTGCAGGCAGGACAAGAGTCGCGGAGGCAGTTGCTACGCCCCGGAAACAGCGTGATTGGACAGCTGCCCGATGGTGCCCTGGCCATAATCACGCGGACGGACCTGCAGGGGTATGAACTGGCGGTGCAACTGCACGTAGACGCAGTGATCGCGAAGTCGTTTGGATGCGAGGTTACTCGCCTGTTCGCAGCTGGCTCGCACGGCGCCCTCTCAGAGGTAAAGCTCAGTCCCCACATGCTTGCCGAGATTGACCGCGTACAGGATCACTACTGGCATGCCCACATCGCGGTCGATCAGCTACCAGAGACGGCGGGGGAGGGACTGCAGGCGTTGGCAGACCGCGCTGCGTTCCTCAAGCTGCTTGGTGACGCGGCATACGCTGAATTCAAGGCTATCGAGCCGGCGCTTCGATCCCAGCTTGCCGAGAAGCGCTTGCGCAGCGCCAGTCTGCAGCTGCGCGCCCTGACCGTCGAAGCATCAGATTCGGGCGATCTGCGTTTCCTGATTACCCGCAGCCCGCAAATCTCCAGCCTTCGAGAAGCCCTGCGACGCGACGTCGCCCAGATGCTCGATACCCACTTGTCGTTCGTCACGTCCATCTGCGACGTGCCTGCGGAAAAGCTACTTCCGGCAACGGAAATCACCCGAAAGCCCGCTCGCAAGCCGGCTTCTCTTTAACTCGCAAACAGGAGCAGGAAATGTCCATTCTCAACTCGTTTCAAGAGCAGACCGGTGCTCGGCGTCAGCTGCCGCCGACCGAGAACTTCTCCATGGAAGTGCAGGGCTACAAGCGGGACCCCAAGGGCGAGCCGTTCATCACCGGCGTCCGTCAGGACACGGGCGAGGAGGTGTGCGTGTATCTGCGTCCCTACACCGGCAAGACTCCCCTCAAGGCGCCGCGGGCCGAAATCAAGGACTTCTACGCCAAGCCCGGCGAGATCTCCAGTGTCATCGACAGCCTGCCGAACGACGAAGTCCGCAAGAGCGTCATGAAGGGCTACAAGGCGAAGACCGAGCCGGGCGGCACGATCATCGTGCAACGCGCATTCACCGATGCCGAAGGGATGGTGCAGGCAGGCTGGCTGGTGTCGGCATCGAAGTATGCCGGCCACACGGTGGTGCACCCGTCGGTCATGGCCCGGGTCGATCCCGTGATCTACCGTGACAACGCTCCGGCATCGGCTACGGTCACCGTCATCAACCCCGCGATGGCGCAGCTCGTCAAGTCTGCGGAGCAACTGGAAGCTGCAGTCATGTCGGCCTTCGGCGGCAATGGCAACGACGTGGGCGGTCGCAATGGCGTGCTGATCCGACTGAGCGACGGGCAGGTCAGCAAGGCAGTGGAAATGCTCGTGCCCCGTGTCAAGAGCAAGGACACCGACGAGTATTCGGATATGCCGGTTGACCAGGCCGTTGCTCGCTTCCTGCAGTCCTCGACTGGTAAGCAGATCTCGGCCCTGGTGGCCAACCCGGCTCTGCAAGTCGAGGTCATGCCTCTGGCATCGCTGGCGATGGGTAGTCAAACCAAAGCCGGCTATGAGCAGAACGGCGGCAAACTCGACGTTGTCAACCGCGCCTATCGGCTGGACCGCCAAGATCAGGGCGAAACGGGCTTTGCCGAGTCCTATCTCGTGCTGCACCGCCTGCCGAACGGTGCCAAAGTCTTCACTATGGCTGAACCGCTGTCGAACAAGCCGCAGCTCTTTCATGCGCGCGACGTCGCTACGGCGAACTTTGCCGGGCATAGCGTCACCGCGGAGGCACGTGATCTGAGCGAAGGCACTCGTCAGGAGGCCGGTTTCGAGGAGGACGAGGAATTCGAGCTGCAGGACGTCATGCTGCAGACGGCAGCGCCCGCCCACACCGCGCCGCGCATGCGCATGTAAAGGCCGAATCTAGGCTCGGGGCCGCCCGCGGGGCGGCCCTTTTTTCTGGACCACTCCCGCTTTTCCGAAACATGTCCAACTCCACGACAATGCGTTGGCTCGATTTGTCCGCGCACAACGCGCGCCTCGCGCTATATCAGGCGGACGACCGTACCACCCACCTTATCGTTGCAGGTGTTGCTCCAGGCTCGCAGCAGTGGCTGGGCCTCGAGGCGCTCGGGTTCGTCGCATCTGCCTCCGGCAAGACGATGATCCGCGAGGGCGCAGACCTGAACAGCCGTGTACTGCGACAGATCTTCCCGCGGGCTGCAATCGCGGAGATGGACGTGTCGCGGGTGTGGATCAAGGCGAGGGCACAGACGACCTCGAAAAGGCCATCAGCACGCGGCGATGAGCCGGAGCAGGGCGCCGACGTGGAAGTCCGTCAACTCGGTGTCAATCATGCCGGCCACCCGGTCTTCGAAGACCAGTCAGGCCGGTTCTATCGCTATCAGGGTGCACAAGTCTATGAAGACCGCGCCTTTGTAGCAGCTGGCGCGAGCGCCAATGATCGCAGCGCGCGCGCGGCGGAGTGGCTCCGTGCAGATGACGAGGTAGGCCTGCATTTTTGTGCGGAGGGCTTCGTTCGTTGGATGCTCGACGGTCGGAATATGCGCCAAGCCGATCTGCGGCAGTTTGCGCAGGCCGTGTTTGGCGCCGAAACGCCGCTATCCGCATCGGATACTCGCCTGCGCCAGGCGCAGGAAGCAATCGAAGCAGCGATGCAACGCGAACTGACGCGCGCCGCGGACTCGCCGACCGATGAGGCCTTCAGATATGCCGTGGCGCTGACAGACAAACAGCCGGTATTTGCCTTCCGCACGTCTACCAGTGTCGAGAATCAGCAGTACTCGACGCCCTTACCGATGTCGGTCGCGGCGCAACGAATCCTCGCTCCCGTTGGCGGCCAAACGATCCTCGAGCCGACCATTGGTAATGCGAGCCTGGTCGCACTCGTTCCGCGTGATGTGGCGGTTACCGGTATCGAGATTGACCCCAGACGGGCAGAACAAACGCGTTTCGGCAGCGAGGTGACCGGTAAGCCAATAACGGTTATCGAGGGGGATTTCGTGGGGATAGGCCGGCGCGGCGGCAAGGACTACGACGGAGTGATCGCGAACCCTCCCTTCGGTGGCCTGCAGCAGTCGGTCGTAATCGATGGTCTGCGCTGTACGCGGATCGACCACCTCATCGTCATCAAGGCGCTGCAGCGCCGCAAAGCGAATGGACGCGGGGTATTTCTCATAGCCGCTGACCGCGAGAGCCTTGTGCACCCGGGGAAGGTCGCTGGCGGCAGCAAGGCGTTCTTCGCGTGGCTGGCGGACCATTACGAGGTGGAGGATGTCGTCGAGTTGAACGGTGCGCTGTATCGAAAGCAGGGATCGGAGTACCCGGTTCGCATGGTTACGGTCGGGCGGCGGCGCACCGAGGTAGAGGCCGCGGCGGCGCTGAAGACCAAAGAATTCCGCATTGGAGACACGCTTCCCGTCATCCATACATGGGAGGCACTCTGGTCGCATGCAAAGGGGCTGTCCGCTCGCCTGTCCGAGCGGGCCACTATCGGAGCTGAAAACGTCGCCACCGGATCCGTCACCGACGCGGATCCGCGGGTAGGAGAGATCGACGTCGAGCAGGTCGAAGCAGAAGCGCTCCCTGCACAGATCATGGATCTTACGGCCGACGATGGTACGGAGCCCGATGAGGCTGGCGGCCGAGAACGGCCGGCGAAGGAGGAGAACGAGTACCAGGCCCCGTACGTTCCGGCGTCCCTCATTAGTGAACCGACCGCGATGACGCCGCGAAATCTGCTCGAACCCGTCCGAAAAGCACTCGCAAGACTGACCGACGAGATCGGGGAGAGCGTAGACAGCTATGTCGCCGGAAAGCTGGATTTCACACCAGAAGATCTGGAGATTGCATTCACTGCCGAGCAAGTAGACGCCATCGCGCTCGCGATCAAGCGAATCGAGGAAGGGCGCGGCTTCATCCTCGGCGACCAGACCGGGCAAGGCAAGGGGCGGGTACTTGCGGGAATCGCACGCTATGCAGCGCTCAATGGCAAGGCCGTTACCTTCTGCACAGAGAAAGCGAATCTGTTCTCAGACTTCTGGCGCGACCTGAAAGACATCGGGACAGAAGATCTGTTTCGCCCAGTGATCCTGAATGCGGACGAACACATCCGCAATATGGATACCAACAAGGTTGAAATTAAGGCGACGAAGGCAGGCGAGCTGCAGCGCATCATGGACGCGAAGCTGTCCGTACGTGATGCTGGGTACAACATCATGTTCGCCACCTACTCCCAGTTCAACCGGGAGGCGACGAAGAGCAAGAAGGCCGACTGGATCGCAGATGGCGTCAAGGGCAGCGTCATGATCTTGGACGAGTCCCATGTTGCGGCTGGCGATTCCAACATTTCAGACAACATCGCGCGTGCCGCTGAGTATTGCGATGCTGCGATCTACTCGAGCGCTACTTACGCCAAGGGCGCCAAGAACATGCGGGCATACCGCAAGGTATTCCCGGAGAGCGTTCAGGTCGAGAGCCTCGCGGATACTCTGGCCGTCGGCGGCGAGCCTCTGCAAGAGGTGCTGTCTGCCATGTTGGCAGAAGAGGGCGTGTTCATTCGGCGCGAGCACGACCTGTCTAAGCTGGAATTCCGGACGGTTGTCGCCAGCAAGAATGCCGCCGACTATGAATCGTGGGCGGATTCGCTAAGCGCGGCGTTGCGTGAAATGGCTTACTTCTCCGGCGATGTGACACGGGTCACCCAGCGCATGAACAAGGCGATCAAAAAGGAGCTGGAGAAACTGCCGGAGGCGGCACGAAAGGGCAACCGGATGGGCGTGTCTTACCAAAGCTTTGGCTCACGCCTCTACAACATCCTCCGGCAGTTTAGCCTCGCCATCAAGGTTGACGATGCGGCGGAAGCCGCGGCGAACGCGCTACGCGAGGGCCGCAAGCCGGTCTTGGTCGTCGAGCAGACGTTCGAGGCCCTGTTGAAGGAAGCGCTTGCGAAGAATGATCAGGATGACCCTTACGATATGGAGGCCGGTAAGGTTGGAGCCTCCGGTGAAGGGACCAGTATTGACCGCGTGACGTTCCGGGACGTGATGCGCAGGGTAGCAGCCAAGCTCGAGTACATCTACGTGCGCGACGACTATGGCGTAGGTCACTACGAGCATGTGTTGCAGCAGGCGGAGACCGACGAAGAGCGCGAGGCCATCGAGGGGATGATTGCGTCGATGCGCGCGCGCATCGAAGACCTGCCGGATCTGCCCGTGTCGCCCTTGGATACGGTTCGGGAACGAATCCAGGCGCTCGGGTACTCGGCCGGCGAGATTTCTGGGCGCAGCTTCGAGACGCGCGTGGACCCCACTGATCGCAACAAGATGATTGTCAGCGTACGTCCGGATGAGCGCCTGCGCACGATTCAGGAGTTCAACAACGGCACCAAAGACGCGGTCGCGATCACGCGAGCGGGAGCGACAGGCCTCTCGCTCCATGCCAGCGAAAAATTTTCTGACCAACGGCAGCGTGAACTGATCGAGTTGCAAATCGCGAACAACGTTGCCGAGCGCGTTCAGTTCTTTGGGCGAGTGAACCGCCGTGGCCAGGTTTGCGAGCCAATGATTACAACGCTGGTCTCGCCGCTTCCCTCGGAAGCGCGCACGCTCGCGATGCAAAACGCAAAGCTTCGCAAGCTGTCGGCGAATACCCAGTCGAACCGCAACAACCAGGCTGAGATGCGGGACGTGCCTGACATCTTGAACAAGGTCGGCAACGAGATCTGCAAGCGATACCTGATGGAGAATCCGGACATCGCTGCGCTGCTCGACATTGATCCCGAGGACGAGACGCCGAGCGACGACGAGGCGTACTTCGCGAACAAATTGACGGGTCGGATCGCGCTCTTGCCGGTGGCGAAGCAGCGGCAGGCCTATGCGGATCTCTCGCGGGGTTATGCTGAAACGCTTCAAGAAATGGCGGCGAAGGGAATCAACCCTTTCCAAACTTCCGTCTACGACTGGCGCGCACGCATTGTCGAGAAGACAGTTTTCCGCCCCGGGAAAGAGTCAGGCTCGGTATTCGACCGACCGACGTATTGCGCTCGGGTCGAGTGGGAAGAGGAAGTCATCCCGCTCAGTTCAGACGTCATGCGCGCCGCTGTAGCCAGGAGCCGACAGTATCTGGTTGAGAGCGACGGTCGCTTTGAGCTGAAGGAGAACCAGTATGCCGTAACCGAGGCGCATCGATGGATGCTCTCCCCGGACAAGCTCATGGCGGACGTCGAAGCTGCGTTCGATCAGGTGCAAAAGAGGGCCATACGGTCAATGCCCGATTTTGAGTCGATTCAGGCCGCCCTCCAGGCGGATTCAGCCAATCCAATCAAATTCTCCCAGAAGAGGCGAGATTGGATGCGAGACAACCTGCGACACGTGATGCCGGGCAAGCTAATTCGGTTCACAGGCGAGGAGGACGAGGCGCGCGATGGCATGGTCATGCACTTCGATCCGCCCGAGGAGAAGGAAGCCGCGCATCTGCTCGGCCAATACAACGTGAAGGTAGTGGTGCCGGGCTCCGCCACGGCCACCACGCTGACGCTGAACCAACTTTTCGGCGACCCACTGTACGCACCGCTGGCGCAACTCGTCCCCGGCCAAAACGATCCATTTCCGGCATTCGATGAGGCGAAGCCCGGACGCATTCTATTCAGCCGGTATGTGCTGATGGGCAACATGTTCGCCGCGGCACAGTTCGCGGCGCAAAACCGCTTTGGCAACGCCGGCATCTTTGTGGACGACAAGGGCGAGCGCCATCGTGCCGTCATCATGTACGGACGCGTTACACGAGAAGACCTCGAAAGTCAGCCCGTTGCGCTCTCCAAGAGCCAGGCCGCAGCGCTTGTGGAGCGCGCCAGCGCGGAGGGCGTGAACGTGGCGCTCGTCGGAGATCCCGCATTGGAGCCGAAGAATGGGGTGCAGCTGGTCTTCAATGGAAGGAATCCGGAGCGCTTCCAGCTGGTAGCGCCCGGGACGAAAACAGCAGGGGGAAGCATCTACACCAATCCGGCGCTTACCTCGCTAACTGGTGACTTCGGCGGAAATAGGACCTGGATGGCCGTCGAGGTTCCCCTCCACAAGCTGGAGCCAGTGATCGAAGCGCTGACCGGTCCATGCGGACAGGCCTTGTATGTCGCCGCTGGAAAGGCGAAGCGACTCTTGCCGCAACTCGCAACCGACGAAGTGTGGGGCGGCGAGGAAGCCGAAGCCGCGCCATCAAAGCATAGGATGGCTGCATGAGGTTGCGTACTATAGCAACACTACGGAACAATGTCGGTATCACACAGGGGAGTTTCCGATGAATTGGAACGAGACCGCCGAATCGTCGAATGCTGACGACCTGCCGCGAGGAGGCCTCCGGCAGGATGTCGCCAGCGCTGGTAGCACGAACCCGCTTGACCAACTCGAAGGCGGGCAGCTCGAAGCACTGTCCCGATTCCGAGACGGAGCCGGTCGGAGATGGAAGTCCAGACTCCTTGCGGGATGGATACGTGCCGCGTATCCGGGGCATCTGCAGGCGATTCGTAACCAGCTGGGGCCTGAGTGGTTGGCGACCGTGAAGGATGACCATTTCCGCCTATTGGAGATGCGGGTGGATGCAGAGCGGGACCACCAAAAGGACAGGGCGTACACGCCGGGTCCGCGGATGTAACGGAGGGGGTGACCATGAGGATTACCGAGACCTACAAGAGTGTCGCGGCCCTAGCGGGGATCCCGCTCGCAGAAGTGGGTACGCACGCGCAGACCTGGCTGGGTCCTGGCGTTATTGCTCAGATGCGCCTCACGAACGAGGCGCCCGAAATGAGTTGGTCGATCTATGAAGACGCTGCAGACGGGGCCATCTTCCAAGGAGTTGCGCGCGTGGATGCAGAGGCCGAAGAGGTGGTGTTTCGCGATGAGGATGTGCACACCAACTTTCTGGAGTTCTGCGAGGCAGTTCAGCTGCTCTCTGTCAAGCAAGGATGACTGCAATGCGAGTCTATCTGACCGAGAAACCGGACGTGGCCAAGCATGTTGCCGAGTTCTTCGGCTATGAACGGCGCGAGTCCGGAGCGTACTGGCTCAAGAACGGGGATGCCGTGACTTGGATGATCGGCGACATGTTCGACCAGGGTAAGCCAGAGGACTATATGAGCGAGTCCCAGAAAGGGCTACGGGGATTCGCTCAGTTACCTATCCTGCCGGCCACCTTCAAGGACTTCCCTGACGCGGAGAAGCGGGATCAACTGCGACACGTAGTTGCCCTGTTGAAGAGAGCCGACGTAGTGGTCAACGCGGGCGATATCGACCGGCAGGGCCAATACATCGCGGACAAGACGATGCGCTATGCCGGGGTCGACCCGAGCGGAGCAGGCAAGCCGGTGGAGCGAGTTTTGATCAAGGCGCTGAACCATGCGTCGCTGGCTGGCGCATTCGCGCAGAGCGCTGTTCGGAACAATGGCGAGAGTCAGTTCGTTCTGCAGCGCCAGGCAGGGGACTGCCGCGCCAAAGCGGATTGGCTCGTTGGGATGAATGGCTCGCGCGCAGTTCGTGCGGCCGTCAATGCGAGGCTGAAAAAGCCACTTTCCGTTGGTCGCGTCCAGACTCCTACGCTGGCATTGGTCGTGCGCAGGGAGATGGAGATCCGCAACTTCAAGCCGGTGGCCTATTTCGTGCCAGAAATTGCCTTGCCAGACGGGCGCGTGCTCGCCTGGTCCAGCCGAAAGGAGGGTGGCGACATGCGTGGTATCGACGGTGAAGGCCGCATCATCGATAGGGCGGTGGCCGAGGCCATCGTCAATGCCATTCAGGCTGGCCTGGATGGCATCGTCAGTCGTTACGACTGCGATGAAAAGGAGCAGGCACCGCCTTTGCCATTCAATCTGGCGAAGCTTCAGTCGGAGATGTCGGCCAGGCACGGCATGTCGGCAAAGGAGACCTCTGCCGCCACGCAAGCGCTCTACCAGAATCACAAGATGGTGTCCTACGTGGGCACCGACTGCCAGTACCTGCCCGAATCCATGCATGCCGAAGCCACGGGCGTGTTGAAGGGCATCTCGCAGATATACACAAAGCTGGCCAGTGGCAGTAGCCCGAGCATCAAGTACGCATGTTGGAACGATGCAAAGGTGTCCGCTCACCACGCGATCATCCCGACAGGAGAGATCGCCTCCGGCCTATCGAAGATGGAGCAACAGGTGTTCGACGCTGTCGCACGGCGCTACATGGCTCAGTTCTATCCAAAGCACAAGTTCATCGACAACAAGCTGGAGGCAGAGTACGGAGCAGACGTTTTTGTCTCGTCGTGGAAGCAAACCACGGTGCAAGGATGGAAGGCCGTTGACGAGCCGCATGATGAAGACGCGAAGGCAGAAGGCTTGCCCGGGGACCGCGAAACTTTGCGCATGCGTCCCTTTTAAAGGGCAGGGCCGACTCATGGGTCAGCAGATCGAAATTGTTTCGCTCCATCGCGGGAGCCATCACGGTCAGGACGACTACTCGCTGGTGGCGCGAGCAGGCGATGTGCAATTGGGTCATCTCGATTACTCCTGTTTTCAGGGCGTTCCGAGGATCGCTTTCATCGAAGTGGCTTCGGCACATCGAAGGCGCGGGATTGCTACGGCGCTGGCACAAGCACTCCATGCCGAACATCCAGGGCAAGAGATCGAGTTCGGCCTGCTCACCGAAGACGGAGCCGCTTGGAGACGTTCCCTCCCTATGGTTTCGATTCCGGACCGCAATGTCGCCGAAGCGAAGCAGGAGCTGGAGCTTGCACGGCATGAGCGCGCGGCGCTGCTGGACAGGATCGCTGGCGGCGAGCGCGCGGATCTGGATCGAATCAACTTACTGCACGACCGCATCGATGAGATCGAGCAGGAAGTCGCTGGTAAGAGCGCAGTCAAGCAACTCATTGCAATTGGAGAGGACAGGTCGAACATGGACAACAAGGCTACCGTGACAAGCAGCAATATGCAGCAGACAGGGGCAATTGAGGCTGAGCATTGTGCAAAGGTGTTCGTCGCCAGATGGGATGCCAGTTTCGAACGGGCAGGCGAGCGGGTGCAGCTCGAGCAGGATTTCAATGCGCAGGCGGGCTACTCGGAGGACGACATTGAAGGCATCCGGACCTTGAAAGTCGGCGAGTCCTGGAAGTGCCCAGACTATGGGCGGGCCCATACCGTAACGCGCCTTCCTGATGGAAGGATCCCGGAGAACAGGTCGGAAGACAATCGGAAGCACCGTTCTTCCGTTACCCCGGAGGATGTGGAGTCGGCTCTGGCGCGTTTCCGCACCGGGGACCTCGGGCGGGCGGCTGAGCTGCCCCGAATGAAGCCCTGAACGCAAACTATCGCTGGCACAGCGCGCCATCAAAGGAACCGGTTCCGGGAGGGCGCGGATGACTCCCAGCTGCCGTACATTCAAAGGCGGCGGCTTCTCGCATGTGACGGGGCGAAAAGATGACAACGAGTACCAAGGACATTATTGGCCCAAGCGACGCGGAACCGGAACGCCAGTTCTCTGACGCTACGCCTCTTCCCAGGGATGCCGCGCTCGCAAGGTGGGCGCATCTCAAAGACGCCGCCATCAATGATCGGTTCGGCAATCAAGAGCAAAGGATTGTTGGCTTGATCAAAGGTGGAGTGACAAAGTCCCAGCTCATCCAGTTCTGGCGGGAGACGAAACACCTAAGTTGGCCTGGCAGCTACGGCCAGTCGCCGTGGGAAACGGCATCGGATGTCGGTGCCGCGCTGGATGCAGCCCTGAGAGGTGAGGCCCTCAGCGCCTATAACCGCGGCATAATTTATGTCGTTGAGCGCACAATTTCGGCGCTGGTAGCTGGTGAGGCCAATCGCCAGGCTGCTGCGCCGCGGCAAAAAACGATGAAAATGTAGGGCTGGACACACGCTGCGGCGATGTCCCAGCGTGCCCTGCGTGATGGGCCTATAATGGAATCCATAGGCGACATGGAGAGTGAAATGGCTTCGAAACTGACCCGCTACATCATGAGCGAACGCTTCCAAGGCGTTGTTGGCCACGGTGTCGACAAGGCAGTTGCGAGGACGCGTGCAGCCGGCTTGACGCCCGCTGGCGATCCGAACATCAAGCCAAGCACTCGTCCTGCGACTACGGTAATCGTTGAAGGTCCCACCCCAGCGAAACCGAGGCGCAAGACTCTGCGAGTTGCATGACGGACACCGAAAATAAGAACGAATCCACAGTAATCTGCTTCGCCGGGCCAAACGGTTCCGGCAAGAGCACGGCGATCATCGAGGTTATTGAGGACTACGGACTACCTCCCGAGGCATACATCAATGCCGACGATATCGCCAAGTCGCTTGAAGGCAAGATATCCGACTATCGCGAACGGAACATCAAGGCCGCGGAAATTGCCGAACAGCGCCGCCTGGCCGCGCTAGCTTCTGGCAAAGATTTCGCCTTCGAAACGGTCATGTCGACGCCGGAGAAGGTCGCGCTCCTTTCGCAGGCTAAGGCCAAGGGCTATGAAGTCGCACTTATCTTCGTGTCTACGAATGACCCGGAGATAAACGTTGCGCGTGTTGCCAACCGCGTTGCGCTGGGCGGCCATGCCGTGGATCCGGAGGCAGTCAGGGACCGGTACCGGCGAGCCCACGATCTGTTGGCCTGCGCGGTCGAGCATGCAGACGCCGCCCTTGTTCACGATAATTCTGCGACCAACGCTCAGCATGTTGTTGTAGCTCGGAAGTTCGAGGGGGAGGTCCAGTTCTTTTCGTATGCGGAGCGAGATACGTCATGGGCCACGGAAGCATTGGAACGGCCATGGCGCGAGCGTGTCGCCTCGCGTTCGGAACTTCTTTCGGTGATGGTGGAGCGGGCCGCCGAGCGGGGGGAAGATCCGCCTGATGAGCCGAAGCAGGCGGAAGCATTTAATGGGGCGGATTACATGGGATTGATCCTCGCCCATACGGCGCACCACGTCCTGCAGCTCAGCGCAAAAGGAGAATACATTCTGCACGACCGGCAGCTGCTCGCAACTGACGTCATCAAGAATGGTGCTTGGCAGTGCCTGCAATATCGGTACGCCAAAGGCAAGATCGACCGCACCGGACTGCTCGCCGCCGCAGTTCCTGAAGAGAAAGGTAGCCCTCGGCCGAAGTTGTAGCGCGCGGCGCGCCTCTCCTCGATGGGCCTGCCGCTCAAGCAGGCGCCATCCGAAGCCCGGGACGCTCAGGTCCTCACCAGCTGGCCCGCCTGGGTCCAAAGCTGCGTGAAGCCTGGCACCCAACCCGGCACGTCATCGATACCTCCGCCTGCTCCATGGGCCATCTCCCACTGCGACACAGCAGGGCTCACGCCAAACAATGCCCCCGCATTTGCACGGATGGCTCCGGTGCCGTCGACGACGGTGTAGTGGTGCTGCAGCGCTGGATGGCCCCTATTGCCGTCGATGTCCTCTATCGAAAGAACCGACACCAGCAGCGAGTGCTCCCCGGAGCATTCGGAGTGGCCACACCGAAACGAGACAAAGAAATCTGGAAGCCAGTCTCCCACTGAAGCCGGGTTCGCATGCCAATTCCATCCGGCTAGATCAAAGAAGGCAGCCCAGCGGGCAAGTAGCTTTGTTCTGAACTCCATTCCCTTGTAGTAGCTCGCCATATCAGCCTATGTGGATATGCATTGATTGAGAGTCCCGTCTGCCGGCCGGTACGGAGCGCTAGTCGCGCCAGGCCGATATTCTATGCCGATGCGTGGCCCGAGCGCTCGCCGCGGCCTTAACGTAGTGGTTTGAAACGCCGGCAGCTTGTAGTATCGCAATGGCCGAAAAGGATGGCCGCTTTGCATCGACTTTCGAGGCAAATTTCAAAGGAAATTTAGCATGCCCACATACAAGGAACTGCTCGCCGAAAAGCAAGCATTGGAAGCAAGACTCAACGAGGCCCGCGAGAATGAGATAGGTGCCGTGATCGAGAAAATCCGCGCCTTGATGGACGACTATGGGCTCACGGTCGATGATCTGGCGCCGCGGCGGGGCCGAGGCCGTCCGCGTGGTGTAGGCGGGGCAAGAACGGCCGTTCCGGCGAAATACATGGATCCGAAGACGGGGAAGACGTGGTCTGGCCGGGGTCGTGCTCCCAGCTGGCTTGGGAAGCGGCCGGAAAGGTTCCTGATCAAAGTCTGATCGGGCTGACGGCCGCAATGACCGTGACAGACGTTGGCAGGTCCCCAGCAAGGGAGCCGGCGGCGACCTACATTCGGACCCGTGGAGCGGCAGATGTCCCGGCCACCGCAGGGCTTTCATCGAACAGGATCGACGCCCACGCCGGATCTGTGTCGGCGAAATGCCGGAGCTTCTCGCGCGGCTGGCTGAACAAAGCAGCAAACGTCCTGCACTGATCGGCGTCGTCTTTCCCTGGTTTCGATATCGCCGCGACGGGGCCGCCACCACATTTCTGCCAGGTTTGCGGCATCGCGACCGCGGCAAAGAACTGCTCGGCGCGCGTCAGTTCGCGCCGCAACGCCACCTCCAATAGCTGGACAGCGTCAGCGTCCACGATGGGCTGTGCCCAAGGCGACGGCATCGCAATCGGCCGTTCGGATACCAGGACTCGGGGCGTCACGTCGAACGTCACCCCGAGATGCAGACGGCGCCGTTCTCCTCCGCTGTCCACCTGGATCATGATCAGGTCTCCGCGCTGAAGGAAGAGCACCTGTTCTCGAGAGCTTTGCACCACGGGCTCGTGTTCGAGACGTTGTCCGTGCGGGATCCCGCTAGTGCGAGCAGTCGACAGGACCGCTTCGTCGGAGGTGAGCATGACTGGCAACGTGTTCTCCAGAGCGGCTCGCGGAGCCTTTCCGGTGCGAGTCTGCACGATTCGCATTGCACCAACGTATTTGTCGACTGGCGTGGTGAATCGCCCCGGTTTTCGCGGAGGCTGTTTGGTTAAAGTAAAACGGCCTCGTCGGCGGTTTTGCCGAGTTGGTTGTAGTAGTTTGCCTCAGCCTCGGCGGGCGGGATATAGCCGATGGATGAGTGCAGGCGCTTATGGTTGAACCAAGCGACCCATTCCAGTGTTGCCAGTTCGACGGATTCCCTGGTTTTCCAAGGCGCGCGGCGATGGATCAGCTCGGCCTTGTACAAGCCATTGATCGTCTCGGCCAAGGCGTTGTCGTAACTGTCGCCACGGCTGCCGACCGACGGCTCGATGCCGGCTTCGGCCAGGCGTTCGCTATAGCGGATGCTGACGTACTGCGATCCCCTATCGGAGTGGTGGGTCAGAGAACCGTCGTTGCCAGGCTGGCGAGCGTATAGGGCCTGCTCCAGCGCATCGAGCACGAAGTCCGTCGTCATGGATTTGCTCACGCGCCAGCCGACGATGCGCCTGGCGTAGACGTCGACGACGAAGGCCACGTACAGCCAACCCTGCCATGTCGAGACGTAGGTGAAGTCCGAGACCCAGAGCTGATTGGGACGGTCGGCCCGGAACTGCCGGTTGACGCGATCCACCGGGCGACTGGCGGCGTCGTCAGCGATGGTCGTTCGCAGCCGCTTGCCGCGCCGCACACCTTGCAGTCCCTGGGCGCGCATCAATCGCTCGACCGTGCAGCGGGCAACCGTCACGCCCTCGCGGTTCAGTTGCCGCCAGACCTTGTCGGCGCCGTAGACGCGATGGTTCTCCTGCCACACTCGCTGGACTTGCGGCATGAGCCGTTCATCACGACGCGCACGGTCGCTGCGCCGTGACGGATCACGCAGCCGTGCGGCATGGCGCCGATAGGCCGACGAGGCAACCTGCAACACCTTGCAGATCGGCTCGACCCCGTAAACCTCCCGGTGCCGGTCGATGTAGGTGTTTACGACTTCAGCTTGCGGTCGAGCTCCGCCTGCGCGAAAAAAGCGCTGGCAGTGCGCAGGATGTCGTTGGCGCGGCGCAGCTCTCGGTTCTCCCGCTCCAACTCCTTGATGCGTTCTCGCTCGCTGGTGGTGACGCCTTCGCGCTGTCCGCTGTCGACTTCGTGGCGCTTGACCCAGGTCAGCAGCGTCTGCGCCGAGCAGCCGATCTTGGGCGCGATGGACTCGACCGCCACCCACAGCGACGGGTACTCGCCGCGCGACTCCTGCACCAGGCGCACGGCGCGCTCGCGCACTTCCGGGGAAAACTTGTTTGCGTTGTTCTTGCTCATGGCTCGCATTCTCTCAAGAGTGAGAGCCTCCGCAAAACCCGGGGCGATTCAGTTC